>CAYSPQ010000133.1:0-5241 GCA_964432965.1 uncultured Desulfohalobiaceae bacterium | reverse complement strand
GAGATGCGGCAGCTGCTCATCTACGGCTCGCGCAGGGAGCACCTGTTCAAGGAGATCCCCAAGAGCGATCTGGTCATCACCACCTATGCCCTGTTCCGCCGCGACCTGGAGGAGCTCAACAAATACAGCTACAATTGCGTGATCCTGGACGAGGCCCAGAACATCAAGAATCCCAACACCATAACCGCACGCTCCGTCCGCAAGGTCAAGGCCAACTTCCGGGTCTGCCTCTCCGGAACGCCCATAGAGAACAATTTACTGGAGCTGTGGTCCCTGTTCGAATTTCTCATGCCCGGATTTCTGGGTTCCCAGAACTCCTTCCAGAAAGGCTTCGTCAAGCCCATCAAGGAGGGAGACGAGGAAACCCTGGAGACCCTGCGCACTCGGGTTCGGCCTTTCATCCTGCGCCGCAAGAAGACGGACGTGGTGCAGGAATTGCCGCCCAAAGTGGAAAATGTGCACTACGCCGCCCTGGTGGACGAGCAGAAGGAGCTCTACGCCTCGCTGGCCAAGAAGCTCAAGGAGCAGGTAATGCAGAAGGTGGAGGAGCAGGGTATCGCCCAGAGCCAAATGTCCATCCTGGACGCCCTGCTCAAGCTGCGCCAGATCTGCTGCCATCCCAGGCTGCTCAAGCTGGATATGCCGGGAGTCAACACCAATCTTCCCTCGGGCAAGTTCGACGCCTTCAAGGACCTGGTCTCCGGGATAATGGAGGACGGACACAAGGTTTTGGTCTTCTCCCAATTCGTGCAGATGCTGCAGATCATCCGCTCCTGGTTGAAGATGAACGAGATCCCCTACACCTATCTGGACGGGGCGAGCAAGGACCGCTCCGAGCAGGTGGAGAGATTCAACAACGACCCCGAGGTGCCCATTTTCCTCATCTCCCTGAAGGCCGGCGGAACAGGGCTCAATCTGACTGCTGCGGACTACGTGATCCACTACGATCCCTGGTGGAATCCGGCGGTGGAGAGCCAGGCCACGGACCGCACCCACCGCATCGGACAGACCAAGAAGGTCTTCTCCTACAAGCTCATCTGCGAGAACACAGTGGAAGAAAAGATCCTCAAGCTGCAGGAGGAGAAAAAGGACGTGGCGGACGCCATCATCCCCGGCCAGGACAACTTGGCCTCCCTGACCAAGGAGGATCTGGAGATGCTCTTTGAAGTATAGGAAGGAGGGCTGTTGGCAGCCGGTGGGCAGCAGTGGATGATCCGGAATCACAGGCTGTTTTGCGCACTGTTTGCGAAGCAAGCTCTGGCCATGCAGATGGGGGTTGAAGAGCAAGGTCGCTTCAGCGCCTGCCTAGCAGGCCATTAAGAAACGCTTACAAGACCTTTCTCCGAAGCTCATCCCAGTCTATCCGGCTGTAGTCGCCCAGTTTGTAAAGCCGGATCTTGTTGCTGCGGGGAAACTCCTGCTTGAGTATCCTCTTGAGCACCTGCCGCAGCTTTTCTTCGGATACGACAAAATCCTGCCGGTGGAAGCCGTTCTGCATCAGGCGAAACTGCGATGAGTCCTGCTTTACGATGATCACGGAACGGTTGCGCTTGTAGGTGCGCAGATCTATGGCATGTCCTACTGGCATTTTCCGCAATTGCTGCGCGATCTGGGGGATGGCCTTGTCTCTGTCCAGCATGTTCAGCTAGCAGGCTGTTGAAGAAGTCCTTATCAGGCAGGGCGTTCAAAAATTCCAAGTGCAAGGCGCGAAAAAAGTTCAAGGTCGTAGCGTAGTTCCCCTACGCAAGAGCTTGAACTTTTTGAAGCAACGCAGCAATTGGAAGATTTTCAACGCCCTGCTAAGGTTTTTTTTCTGGATTGCTCCCATTGATCCGCTCGCCTTCCGCCTATGGACAATGGCCTGCAAAATTGCAAGAATACACAGAATAGAACAATTCCGGAAAAAACAAGAATAGAACAAAGGAGTTATCTATGTCCAACGGTCAAGAAGAGGTGCAGCAGCAAATCCTGTCCTTCCTGGACGGAGACGACGGCGTGCTTTTAAAGAAGTCCGACTGGGACCAGTTGAAGGATTATCTGCAAAACAATCTGACCCAGGATCAATTGGAGCAGATAAAGGAGATGAACATTCACGAGCTCGAGGTTCAGGTCGGCGGAGAATAGAACAATCCGATCTCAAGTGTGTGATCCTGGCCGGGGCCGCAGCACCCGGCTGGGCTTTTCTGTGGAGAGCGCCCGTTCCTGCCTGAAGCTAGCTGCTTTTCCGTAGCCCGGTTAAGGGGCTTGAAGCAGTCGCTTTGGGCTTGGCCAGCGCAACGGACAAGCAGGGCTCGCCCCTCGTTTTCTAGAACGGAGCGTCATCCATGGATCCGGCTTCCGAGGGGAAGGCCGGTCCGAACTCCTCGCTTCCCTCGGAAAAGGCGAAGGGATCCTGGCTCTCCTCCACCCCCTCTTGCGCTGGAGCAGCGCCTGGCGCCTTTACCGCGGCATCGCTTTGCCGGCCCATAAAGACAACCCTTTGCGCCCTGACTTCCGTGATGTAGCGATTCTGACCCTGATCATCCTGCCACTTCCTTGTCTGCAAAGAGCCCTCCACGAGGGCCATGCTTCCCTTGCTCAAATAGTTGGACACACTCTCGGCCTGCTTGTCCCAAACCACCACGCGATGCCAATCCGTGCGCTCCTGTCTGGTGCCTTCCCTGTCGAAATAGACCTCGTTGGTGGCCATATTCATATTGGCTACCGGAGTGCCGTTCTGGGTATATCGCTTTTCCGGATCCTTGCCCAGGCGACCCACCAGGACGACCTTGTTGTAGGTTCCAGACATAGCTACTCCTCCTTTTCCTTATTCATTGGCAAGCTTGACAGCCTGCTGGGATTCCTTGGTCTCGACAGCGTAAACGGACTACCCAATTCCAGTCATGGATATCAGATCTTGTAAGGCCTGTCACTGGTGACCGGTAAGAGGCAGCTGACGTCTTGAGCAACAAAGCAAGGAAATAACCTTCCGGGTCCGGCAAGAGAGCCTGTCCGCCTTTTTTCCGAGGCCAGTTGCTGAACGTAATTCTCCCTGCCCTAAAGTGCAGAGGCAAAGATTGCAAAACTTGCCTCTTATGGCTACATTCGTCGGGTTGCCGAAATCTTCAATCGCAAGGGGTGGCAGAATGACGCAGGACACTGTGGAACGTTTCGAGCAAATCCTGTCCTTCATTCAATCCCGGATAGCACCGGAAAAGCACCCCAGGCTGGGAATAGTCCTGGGCACCGGGCTTGGCGAGTGGGTTCAGAACCTGGACAAAGCCTTCTTCCTTTCTTATACAGACCTTCCCGGTTTTCCGCAATCAACAGTGGAAACGCATACCGGGAGACTGGCTTACGCAGAGCTGAATTCCGTTCCCCTCTGGATACTGCAGGGCCGCTTCCACTTATACGAGGGATACGATGCGGAGCAGGTGTGCACCGGAATCAGGGTTCTGGGATTGCTGGGAGTGGACACGGTAATTTTGACCAACGCCTCTGGTGCGATCAACCCCGACTTTTCCGTGGGCAACATCATGCTCATCAGGGACCATATCAACATGACCGGCCACAATCCGCTGCGCGGAGAGAACATTGAGCAGTGGGGACCTCGCTTTCCGGACATGAGTCAGGTCTATTCCGAAACTCTGCAGGAAGCGGCTGTTAATGCCGGGCTTTCCGCGGGGCTCCGCCTGGAGCGGGGCACCTATCTCGGACTCACCGGACCCAGCCTGGAGACCCCGGCCGAGACCAGGGCCCTTCGCAGGATGGGAGCGGATGCGGTGGGAATGTCCACCGTACTGGAAGCCATAGCCGCCAGGCACATGGGACTGGATATTCTGGGCCTGTCCTGTCTGACCAACAAGAACATTCCCGGCTGCATGCAGGAAACCTCCTTTGAGGAGATCAAGGAGCAGGCAGAGCTGACCTCCCGCGATCTGGGCCGGCTGCTGGAGGTGGTGATCCCCCGTATCTGAGACCTGAATACGGCCCCTGGAATTGACTGCGAAGAACCATTGTCTTCAGCCTTTTTTGCGACTAACCAGACACGGCAAAACCGCAAGGAGCGAACTCGCACATGACGGATTACAAGGACAGCCTCAATCTACCCCGAACCAGCTTCCCCATGCGGGCCAAACTGCCCAAGACCGAGCCCGATATTCTGCGGCACTGGGAGAGCGTGGACGCCTATTCCCGCATGACCGAGGGCAAGGAGGAAGCCCCCAGATTTGTCCTGCACGACGGGCCGCCGTATGCCAATGGCCATATACATCTGGGCACAGCTGCGAACAAGATCTTGAAGGATATCATCGTCAAGTCCCACAATCTATTGGGCTACAAGGCGGAATACGTTCCCGGCTGGGACTGTCACGGACTGCCTATTGAGCTGAAGGTGGAGCAGGAACAGCAGTCCGGCCAAGCCGAGAACAACGCGCTGGACATCCGGAGAAGATGCAGGGAATACGCCTTGAAGTACCTGGATGTGCAGCGGGAGGAGTTCAAGCGCCTGGGCGCCTTCGGCACCTGGGACTCCCCTTATCTGACCATGGATCCGGAATACCAGGCCAGCATTGCCGGAGAATTCAGCCTGTTCCTGCGCGGCGAGGCAGTGGAGCGCAGGAAGAAGCCCATTCACTGGTGCCCCTCCTGTCAGACCGCTTTGGCCGAGGCGGAAGTGGAATACCACAACCACACCTCTCCTTCCATCTACGTGCGGTTCCCCATCACCCAGCCGGAATTTTTCCAGCGCTTTCCGCAAGTGGGAGAGCAACCAGTCTATGTCCTGATCTGGACCACCACCCCCTGGACCCTACCAGCCAATCTGGCCATTGCCTTGCACCCGCAAGAGGACTATGTCCTGGTCCTTGCCGAGGACGGGGCATATCTGCTTGCGGAGAAGCTCCTGCAGGAATGCGCTGAACGCTTCGGCTGGAGGGCCCCCCGGGTCCTGACCCGTTTCAGCGGCAGCGAGGCCGTGGGCTTTGCCGCGGCCCATCCCCTTTACCACCGCTCCTCCCGCCTGGTCCCAGCAGATTACGTTACCCTGGATACGGGCACCGGCTGCGTCCACACCGCTCCGGGACACGGGCAGGAGGACTACGAAACCGGCCTGCGCTACGACTTGCCCATCTACGCCCCGGTGGACCAGAAGGGTCGCTTCACGGAGGAGGTGGAGGATTTCTCCGGGTACGGTGTCTTCGAAGCAGACCCGCATATTGTGGAGAAGCTGAAGGGGAACGGGCATTTAATGGCCCATTCCCG
>CAYSPQ010000132.1:0-5326 GCA_964432965.1 uncultured Desulfohalobiaceae bacterium | reverse complement strand
CAGCCTTCAAATGGCGGGATTTCTTCCGCAAGCACGGCGTTATCGAGTTTTCTTCCAACTACGCCCTGTATTCCGACATGTCGAACCGTGTGATGAACATTTTGGCCTCGTTCTCTCCAGAGATAGAGATCTACTCCCATGACGAGGCGTTCCTTTATTTTCCAGGGAAATGGAGCTCCTATTTGGAGGACTATGCCCGCTACGTTAGCCGGGAAGTGGAAAAGCGCACAGGCATTCCTGTATCCATAGGTCTGGCGCGAACCAAGACCCTGGCCAAGCTAGCAAACAGGCTGGCCAAGAAGGAGTCCCGCTTTGACGGGGTCCTTGACCTGCAGGGACGGCCCGACTGCGAAAGCCTGCTCCAGAGCGTAGCCGTGAAGGATATATGGGGCATAGGTCCCAGTTACAAAACTCTTCTGGAGCGGCACGGGATCCGCAACGCCCTGGACTTATCCCGGGCTGAAGACAACTGGGTCAAGAAGAGAATGACCGTCGTGGGCCTGCACATAGCTCTGGAGCTGAGGGGGATACCGTGCCTGGAGCTGGAGCAAGAGCCACCACCAGCCAAGAGCATGGTCCGCTCCCGCTCCTTTGGGCGTCCCGTGACCAGCCTGGATGAGCTCCGAGAGGCTTTGACCACGCACGTGCAAAGGGCAGGAGAAAGGTTGCGTAAAACCGGCCAGGTTGCCGGATGCATCCAGGTCTTTCTGGAGACCAACCGCCACAAGCCCGTGACCCAACACAATCCCTGCCAGTCCCATGTGCTGTCCTTTTCCACCAACTACACTCCCGACCTCCTCAGGCCCGCACTGGAGGTATTGAACCAGATATATTGCAAGGGCTATGCCTACAAGAAGACCGGAGTGTTGCTGACTGCACTGGAACAGGAGAAAGGAAGGCGTCTGAGCCTGATGGATCCGGATCCGGATACGAAGATCGCCAGGAAGGGGCTAATGAGCGCCATGGATCGGATCAACTCCCGTTACGGGCGGGATGCTGTGCGGTTTGCCTCGACTGGGAAGGAGAAAAACTGGGAGATGAAGCGGGAAAAGATGTCCAGGGAATTCACCACCAAATGGAGCGAATTGCCCCGGGTGGAGGTGCAGGGAAAAAGCCAGAGCTCATAAGTCCGGTCTCATGGGATCCTGCGCCTTGAGTCCGCCCGTCTGCTCGGGTCACGAATCATGAGCTCCGGGGATTTCGCCCGGAAAAAAAGGGACGGCTCGAGGGTGCCGAACCCGCATGAGGCAGCAAAGGAGCCGCTCATGAGGGCTTCGATTGCTCGCTCAATCCGGTTCCAGCCCTTCTCGGAGTTCAGAGCGATTCCGCCGAAGTTCGAGGACCTTCGGGAGCGACTGGCTATAAACTGGACCGCTCCAGCAAGAAGGGCAACAATCGCCGAGATATCGGCCTCCTCGGGTATCTCGGACTGTAAATTCTCGAAGTACTCCAGGGAAACGCGCACCCGCACCTCTTCCAGCCTTCGGGAATAGTCGTTGCGCTCCAGGGCCTCCCAGGCCAGGATGTCCGTTGTTTCCGGCCTGTGCCTCAGGGATGTAAGGAGGCTCTTGTAAAAGGCCGCCATCTGCTGCTCCGGGTAAAGCTGCCCGAAATCGTCGCGCGTCTGACGCATTAGCTCCTGTGCCGAGGGCCAGAAGGCCTCGGACTCTCCGTAGGCGTCTACAAGCCCCTCCAAGCCGCCGAAACAGCGACGGATGTTGCCGGAGGCAACACCGGCCTCCCGGGCCACTCGTTCCGAGTCCAGGCGCTCGAAGCCCTTTTGGGCCAGCACCCTTCCTGTGGCTGCAATAAGTTTCTCCCTAATGCGCCTTTCACAGTCTATAGAAATTATCCTGCTCTCGGACATGACTCCCCTCTCCTAGGTCATTTCCTTCAACTGGATTTGACAAGTCTATACACACTTTATCCCAATCTGGAAATGCTGACAATCTGCCGCCTTTATTGCCAGAAGCAGCCAAACGCCGGAGAGGAGAATAGGCAGCGAGCCGAACCAGTGCTGCGCAATCGCCGTACAAACAATATCTGCAGGATTGACCAGAGATAGATCTCAAGGAGATAGAGGATACCAATCCCCTTATAGGCTGTTAAAAAAGTATTCGTGGTCCGGGTTATAGTCTGATTGGACACAAATATCCAGCCATAACTATCTTCCAGGGGCAGGGAGCTAACAGCTTAACACAGGCCATCTCGGATAATTATAGACCTTGCTCGTATAGACAGAGCTCGGACAGTTTTTCCGGGGTTGGAGAGCCGGTTTCCGGGTCCCACCCTCGCTGCAGATAGTATTCCCTTAACATGGATCTGAAGATTTGGGGGTCCAGTGTTTCACCCCTGGCCGGTCCGGTGGCGATGGGTTCCCTCAGAATCCTCTGCGGGGGCAGATCGTCTTCCTTCCCCATTCCTTCCCTGATGTTGAACAGGCGCTCCAAGTTCCAGATTCGCTCTCCGGCTCGGCGTAACTGATTCAGCTCCAGGTCCAGGCCGGTGGCTGCGTTTACAAGACGTAGAAAATGACGTGGGAACAGAGGCTTGAGAGCTATCCCTTCAAGCTTGCACAGTCCCAGTGAGTCCACCACGCAGTGCCAATCCTCGTGCCAGCGGATAAGCTCCGGCTTGGTGCTGTACTGCAGCCAGTACTGCTGTCCTGGAATTATGTTCAGTTCCTGCTGCAATTCCTCACTGTAGAGATCGGGAGCGATCTCCATCATGGGCAGGCCCTTGAGGTGATCACCTCCCCTGGGCGAAACCGCAAAAGCCAGAGCCATGCCCTTTGTGCCTCGAACATCCACCGCAGGATAATCCAGGCCCTTGTTGTGGACTACCAATTCTTCTCCTCCCAAGATCCTGGAGGCAGCTGGTGCTCCTTCAGCCAACAGATCACCTGGGCCCTCCCGCTTGGCGATAGACTCGATCAGGGTCAGGGCAGTATGGTGATCACCGAATTTAATATTGATCCCGATTGAGTGTTCATCCAGGATTCCTCGCTCCTGGCACTCCATGAGCCAGGCCAGGGTGTTGCCCGTGGATATTGTGTCCAGGCCAAGTTGGTTGCAGAGAGAGTTCGCCCGAATAATTGAAGGGAGATGATCGTTTCCCAGTTTAGAGCCGAAGGCGGAGATGGACTCGTATTCCGGGCCCTCTCCTTCCGTTCCGGCGTAACGTCCTTCCTGAACGGAACAATACTTGCCGCAGCTTACGGGACAATTGAAGCATCCCTTGTGCCGAAGCATGTGTTTTTTTTCGAGGGTGTCACCGTAAAGAGAGTGTGCTCCTTCGAAAGTGGAAGCCCGGAAGTTGCGGGTGGGCAAGAACCCGAGATGCTGGGCCATACCCGTGATGCAGGCTGTTCCCAGAGTGCTGGCCTGGGGGTAGAGTGGATCCTGAATAATAGCCTGTTTCGCTTCCTCGCAGGCCTTCTGGAACTCTGCTGGATCGTATATCCGCAGACCCAGATCTCCTCGCACTGCCATAGCCTTGAGGTTCTTTGACCCCATGACAGCTCCGGGGCCGCATCTGCCGGCAGCGCGTGAGCGGTTGCTTATTACTGCCGCGTAGCGAACCATATTCTCTCCCGCCGGTCCAATAGAAGCTATTTGAAACGTGCGATCTCCAACTTCGGACTGGATCGCCTCCTCGGTTTGCCAAGTGCTGCTGCCCCACAGATGCCAGGCCTTTCGGATATGGATCTTTTCGTTGTCTATAAGGATATACACCGGCCTATCCGCTTTTCCCGTGATCTGGACGAGGTCGTAGCCGGCCATCTTCAGCTCCGGGCCGAAGTGACCTCCGCAATTGGAATCAGCGAAAATGCCTGTAAGGGGAGACTTGAAGCTGATGCTGAAACGCCCGGAACAAGGGGCCATGGTTCCGCACAAGGGTCCCGCTCCGATGAGAAAGGGGGATTCAGGATCCAAAGGCCGTATATCAGGAGGTGCAAGGTCATAAAGCAGGGATGCTTGTAGACCGGATTGTCCCAGAAAGTTCCTGGCAAGTTCCATGGGGAGGGGCTTTTTGCTTATCTGACCGCTACTTAGGTCGATAGAGAGAATCGTTCCGCTCCAACCATAGTATCGCTTACTCATAGCCTTCCTCCTGCAGAGTCAGGGAATTGAACAGACAAGCGGTGACGCAGGCGGGCTCGTCCTGTCGGCTGCTTTCCGGGGATATCTTGCCACAGAACTGTTCCTGGCATTCGGTGTTTATCACCGGATAGTCAATGCCTGCGTTGTCCAGCCGCATTATGTGAATGCCTGCCCTTCTGGGATTAAACGGGACAGGATCGTGCCATACACAAGCTGCCTCACAACTGCGACAGCCACGGCAGTTTTCCGGTTGTATCCGGATGACGGGCCTAGCACTCATTACATTCCTCCTCTTTTCTGGATAGAAGTTTGGGCGGCGACCATTGGAATATAGAAGGATAAAAAAATCCCCAAGCTCCTGTAGAGCTTGGGGATTTGCCATCTCCTCCAAAGCAGAGCGACCAACTGGCAGGTCTTCTGACTCGTGGATCATCCTAATTGCTCTCTCACTCACTTGATCCCTGCTTGACCTTTTACAGCGGGTTAGACCTTTTCAGGCCCCTTGTTCCCGTGTAACGCTCAAAGTCACTGGATCAAGTGAGTGAGGAGCTCTCCGCGCCTTCCCTCGCAGCTTCGCCTCCGGCTTGCCGCGAAGTGGCCTGATGCGGATTTCGTCCCCACTCACAGCGGCGGGACCGTACCGGAATCTCACCGGCTTCCCTTTTCTCTCGAAAGAGATCACCAGTCGTCGCAGTTTTTTTGCTTATGCCCTGCCAACAGAGTTTTGTCAAGCCGGAATATAACAACTCAGATTGCGCAGGTTAATAATATTTGAAAACAGGGCACTGACCTTCCTCCTAATCTGAAGAGAAGAAAACTAGCATTACAGATTCAACCGAGACGCACCCTCAAAAACAACTTTTCAAATTTTACGAGAACCAAAGCTCAAAGGATATCTTGGTTTGACGAACCACCTTGCATTTCGGACAACAAACCCTTTGTATGGGAGTTCTGAGCCATACTGGTTTCGAACCTATTAGTATCGTACGGAAGATTCGCTCAACTCTACCCCGACAAATGACCGTTCTTGGGTTATAGAAAAGTACGCATTATTCGGAAGCCCCGAAAATCAGTCAGATCAACTGAATTGAGCGATAAAGCGGCTCAGTTAATATATCCGCTGACTGTCACTTGATCCCCTTCGATTTTATGCATTGCCTTTCCCAGAAAATGTAACAGATCGTCAATATTAAAGGCCGGGGTTGGACTAGCCAGGAGTCCCA
>CAYSPQ010000131.1:0-5339 GCA_964432965.1 uncultured Desulfohalobiaceae bacterium | reverse complement strand
ATAAAATGTTCAAAAACGCCCCGTGAAGGGTTGCCATTCGGTTATTCATGATTGCCCATGGCCCGCTTGAAAAAGGATCTGAACCTGCTCGTGTCCTTTTGCTCCTCAAGTTCGGCGAATTCCCGCAACAGCTCCTCCTGTCGCCGGGTGAGATTGGTGGGAGTAGCTACGTTTACGGTAACTAACAGATCACCGCTCTTGTTACTGTTTAGATAGGGGACACCCAGGCCCTTGAGGCGAAAGGACTGTCCGCTTTGGGCTCCCTTGGGAATTTCCAGGGCCACCTCATCATCCAGGGTGGGCACGTGAATCTTGTCTCCCAAGGCGGCCTGAACAAAGTCGATCTCTGTTTGGGTGTAGAGGTTTCTTCCCTTGCGGCTGAAGTGGGGATGCTCTTCCACGTAGATAACCACGTACAGATCCCCGCTGGGACCTCCGTGCACCCCTGCTTCACCTTCCCCGGAAAGCCTCAAGTGATTGCCGTGATCCACTCCGGCGGGGATGTTCACCTCCAGATTCTTGGTTTCCTGCACCCTTCCCTTACCCTGGCACTCCTTGCAAGGATTGCTGATCATCTGTCCAGTACCCCTGCAGATGGGACAGGGGCTGGCGATGCGGAACAGTCCCTGTTTCTGAACCACCTGTCCCTGTCCGCCGCAATGCTTGCAGGTTTCCGGCGAGTAACCCGGCTCCACCCCGGAGCCTTGGCATTTGTTGCAGTTTTCCTCCTTGGGGATCTGCAATTCAACCGTAGTGCCCTTTACCGCTTCTTCGAGGGAGAGGGTCAGGTTGTAGCGCAAGTCCGCGCCCTGTTGCGGCCTGGGCCCTCTGCGACCGCGCGAGCCGCCGAAGAAGCTTTCGAAGATGTCACTGAAGGTGCTGAAAATGTCGTCCGTGGAACCGAAACCGTCGAACTGGGAACCGTTCATTCCCTCGTGCCCGAACCGGTCGTAGGATCTGCGCTTGTCCGGATCACCCAGGATTTCGTACGCCTCTGAGGCCTCCTTGAAGGTTTGCTCAGCCTCCGGATCATCGGGATTGCGATCCGGGTGGTTTTCAAAGGCAATCTTGCGGTAGGCTTTTTTGATCTCCTCGCCCGTGGCTTCACGGGTCACTCCGAGCACTTCGTAGTAGTCTCGCTTGCGCATAGTTATTCGACCTTGACTCCCACTTCGGGAATGGATTGTTTGAGTTTGACTTTACCTGCCGCAATCTCCCGCAATGCGGTTACCACTTCGCTATTGTCCGTTTGGAGCAAGGGCTTGTAGCCCTCGCGATACATCTTGACCCGGTGAAAGGCCAATTGAGCCACCACGAAACGATTGTTTGTCTGACTCAGGGCATCCTCTACAGTAATTCTAGCCATGGGCTTGTCTCCTGGGCTTAGGGGGAAATATGTTCAACCCTTTCTTGAACCTGTGCTCTCCCCATTTTTATTCGGGGCGTGTACACTGTTTGTTGCTTCTTGTTTCAGAATGAAAAGCAGCTGGAAAATCGGTGGATTGTATCAGAATTCTTGGTTTTCTCTCCGCGAAAAAGAACTGGATAGCCAGCTTCCGGATCCAGACTGGCTAATCCTGCGTTGACAGCTGGTAAGCGGGAGATTAGAAAGTGTTTTTTCAGTCCTTCGGCATCTCTTTCCGGATGCCTTTTGCTGAAAACAGTACAAGGCAGATACCGTCTTACCTGCTTACTGTGTTTTCAGCAAGCGCAGTTGCAGGATGGGCAAGGTCAATGCTCTACTTCTGGTGCGTACTGATACGGGGTGGCTGAACAGAGCAGCAATACCGCTGTCTGCGATTGTAGGAAAAGATCCCGTCCCCTCCTCGCGGGACTGATTTTCTTATAATCACATAGTCATAAGTCGTCAACAGGGAGGTGTATGGGAAGATTGAAGAAGCTCAGCTATACGCAAAAGTCATGTCTTTCCAAGGCGGGCAAGCTGATGTACGAGACTGGGATGCTGCGTCCAGGGTCCAGAATAGGGATAGCGGTGTCCGGGGGAGTAGACAGTTTCGTCCTATTGCAGATTATGCGGCTGCAGCGGATTCGCCTACCCTTTTCCGTGCAGATCATGGCCATACATGTCAATCCCGGCTTTGATCCGCTCAATCACTGGCCCCTCAGGGACTGGCTACAAGAAAAAGGTGTAGCCGGGCACTTGGAAGTAGGAGATATGGGCCCCAGGGCCCATTCCTCGGAGAACAGGAAGAAATCCGCTTGTTTCTTCTGTAGCTGGAGACGCCGCAAGCGCCTATTCAAGTTGGTCAAGCACTACGGCCTCACTCATATTGCCTTGGGTCACAATGCGGATGACCTGGTGCAGAATTTTTTCCTCAATCTTTCCTATGCCGGACGGGTGGAAGCCATGTCCAGCAAGCAGGAGTTTTTCGGGGGGGAGTTTCAGCTGATACGTCCCTTGCTCCTAGTGCAGAAGCGAGAGATCAGGAAGGCGGCAAGAGAGTGGCAATTGCCGATCTGGAGCAATCCCTGCCCCACGAAGGACCAGACCAAGAGAACGGAAGCAGCCGATTGGGTGCAGGATTATACCCGGGGCAACAAGAAAATGCGCAAGAATATATATAGCGCTCTTACCCGTTGGCAGATGGAACAGGACAAGCTGGCGGCAGATTCCATGGGCAATGTAGGAGAGGAGTAGCATGGAGTTTTCCCACACAGGAACGGAGGAGACTTTCCGGGACAATTCGGTCAAGCCGGAGAGGCCTTGGCTGGCTCCCTTGGCTGGATTCTCCGACCTGCCCTTCAGGCTGCTTTGCCGGGAATACGGATGCACTACTGCCTGCACGGAAATGGTTAGTGTCAAGGGATTGGTCTACGGAGGTCAAAACACCTATGAGCTGATAAGAAGCGTGGACTGGGACCGCCCCCTGGTAGTACAGCTCTTCGGAGAGGATCCCTCTTTTTTCCGGGAAGCGGCGCATAGGCTGCTGCAGCAGGGCATCTCCTATTTCGACCTGAATGCCGGTTGTTCCGTGAAAAAGGTGTTCAAGGGCGGGGCAGGAGCGGCCCTGCTTGCAGACCCACAGAGGATGTTCAGGATTTTGGAGGAGATGGTACGAGTAGCTGGAGAAGGTAGAGTAGGGGTCAAGTTGCGTTCCGGGATCCAAACGGATGAATTCGTTTCCGGACCTAGCGTGGTGGAACTCGATCACCTCGGGCTGGGTTGGGTGGCCTTGCATCCGCGCAGCGCAAAGCAGGGCTTTTCCGGAGAGGCCAGCTGGAGCCACTTGAAGCGGCTCAAGGAGCGGATCGGGGTTCCGCTTTTGGCCAGCGGAGATCTTTTTACCGCTGAGGACGCCCTGAGCTGTCTGAACAGGACGGGAGTGGACGGATTGATGTTTGCCCGGGGAGCTCTGGACAGGCCCTTTATTTTCCACGAGTTTCTCCAGTCTTTACAAACCGGGCAGGCGGGCCCGGAGGAAAAGCGAAAGGAGCAGAGCAGACGTTTGGCAGCTGCTCGCAGGCATGTGCAGTTATCTCGCGAATACGGGGATCCTGACAGGAGTTTTCTCAAGATGCGAACCATTCTCCCCAGGTACCTGCGCGGCTTTCCCCTGGTGCGAAAGTTCAGAAGCAGAATTGTGCGGGCTTCCGACTGGGAGGAAATAGAGAGCCTTCTTGCGGAATTGGAAAGCTGTGTCTCTGTCTGCGAAGCGGATATAGAGCAAGGAAGGAATTAGGCAGGAGGAAAAATGCCGGAAGTAATTCGGGCCTCTACAGCCGGATTCTGTATGGGGGTGGGCCTGGCCCTGAAAAAACTGGACGGTCTGTTGCAGGAGCAAGAGGCACGACAGCGCGGTATTTACACCTTGGGCCCCATCATTCACAATCCCCAAGTGCAGGGGAAATATGAAGAAAAGGGGGTCAGGCAGGTTCAACGAGCCGAGGATGTCCCCCCCAACAGCTATGTGGTCATTCGGGCCCACGGTGTTCCGCGCAAGCTGCGCACTCAGCTCCAGGAACGGGGTGCGCGGATCGTGGACGCCACCTGTCCCAAGGTGCACAAGGCGCAGAAGCTGATTGAAACACACACCCAGGGGCGTACGCTCCTGCTTTACGGGGAGCCGGATCATCCCGAAGTGATCGGGCTGGTCAGTTATGCCCAGGGCAAGACTGTAGTTTTCGAGAGCTATTCCCAGCTGGAGATAACTGCCCTGCCCCAGGGCAAAAATTTTGTCCTTGCCGCCCAGACCACGCAGGACCGCTGGGAATACAACCGGCTCCTCGATTATCTTAAGCAACACCTGGGTTTTGATCTACCGGTACTGGATACCATATGTGATACAACCAGGCAGAGACAGTACGAGGCTGCCGAAATTACGGAAGAAGTGGATTTGATGATTGTGGTGGGCGGCTATCGCAGCGGCAATACCCGGCGTCTGGTGCAGGTGGTTAGGGACCGGAACAAGCCCTGCATTCATGTGGAGAGTGCCGCAGAGGTACCTCTGGAACGGGTGCGTTCATGTGCAAGGATAGGGTTGACAGCTGGGGCCTCCACCCCCTGCGAAGCGATTGAAGAAGTGGAAAGAGTGCTGGATTCGGCAAGTTAAACGGTCAAGTATCACCTTTTGCCCGGCAGGCAGCTCATAACCGATCCGGAAATGCTTGCAGGGCCTTTTCCGCAGCCAGTTGCTCCGCCTTTTTTACGCTGGAGGCGATGGCGGTGCTGGTTCGGCCATCGGGCAAGGTGAGCTCCACTTGATAGGATTTGGCGTGCTCTGGTCCGAAGCTCTCCCGCAAGTGATACTTGGGCCTATCCTGGTAATGTTTTTGGGTTATCTCCTGGAGCCTGCTCTTGGCGTCTTTCCTGGGTCCAGATCTTATCCGCTTGGGCCAGGCTCCGGAAAAAAGGCGCAGAATGACCCTTTTGGCCTCCTGAAAGCCGCTATCCAGGAACACCGCCCCGAAAATGGATTCCAGGGCATCGCACAGCACGGAGTTACGTTCCCTTCCCCCTTGATGCTCTTCTCCTCGGCCCAGGTAAAGATGCTCTTGCAGGCCCAGCCGGCGAGCCATCTCCGCCAGGGAGGATTCGCTTACCAGGCGGGCCCGCATCCGGGTCAACTCTCCTTCCCGCGTCTGTGGGTATCCGGTATATAGCGCCTCCGAGATGATCAGCTCCAAAACGGCGTCGCCCAAGAATTCCAGCCTTTCGTTGTGCTGGATGCTGCCGTCGTGCTCATTGGCATAGGAGCTGTGGATTAAAGCAGTTTGCAGCAGCTGGGGGTCTCGGAAATGATAGCCAAGGAGATCCTGGATACTCTTGTTGCCGTCTGCCCCTGTTTCGCCGCTGTCCGGAGCTAGGTTCTCTCCTGCGG
>CAYSPQ010000130.1:0-5351 GCA_964432965.1 uncultured Desulfohalobiaceae bacterium | reverse complement strand
AGCCCCCGAGATGATGGATATGAAGCAGAGGTCTTATACAGATGGACCCAATTTTGACATTTATTAATAATAGTAGTAATGATTGTTAATCACTTTTTATCTCTTCGGAATTAATCATTCAGGGAGTATATAAGCAAAAAGGAGGAGATATGGCAGAAGAAATGAACGCAGGGTGTGCCCGCCCTACAGGTGGACCGACAGGTGAGACTACCAAGCAGGAAGAGGGTTTCGAAACCAAACAGGAAATCAGGGAGGAGAGAAGCATGATTCAAGTGGGCAAGAAGGCGCCCGATTTTTCGGCTCCCGGCTATCAGAAGGGCAAGTTCATTAATGTAAATCTTTCCGACTACCTGGGCCAATGGGTGGTTCTCTGCTTCTACCCCGGGGACTTCACTTTTGTCTGAGCCACCGAGATATCAGCAGTTGCTGATAAGTATGCCGAGTTCCAGAAGCTCGGAGTAGAAGTTCTTTCCATGAGCGTGGACAGCATGTTCGTGCACAAGATGTGGGATGACCACGAAATATCCAAGATGGTGGAAGGCGGTGTGCCTTTCCCTATGCTCTCGGACGCGGGTGGCAGGGTTGGCAGGATCTATGGGATCTACGACGAGGATGCCGGTGTGGAAACCAGGGGCAGATTCCTCATTGACCCCGACGGAGTAATCCAGGGCTATGAGGTGTTGACCCCACCGGCAGGAAGAAACGTAGAAGAAACCCTGCGCCAGATCCAAGCCTTTCAATTGATCCGGGAATCCGAGGGGAAGGAGGCAACCCCCTCCGGATGGAAACCCGGGAAAAGCACTCTGAAGCCCGGTCCTGATCTGGTGGGCAAGGTCTGGCAGGTCTGGACCACGGACATGGCCTTTCACTAGCTCTCTGTGCCACAACCCTGCAATTGCTTCTGTTCATCAATAGATGCAGGGCATGCCTCTTGTGATAGTGCCGGGTTCTAAAACGGTATACAGCTTCCCTCTTGGCTGCCGGATCCAAGGGGGAAGCACCAAGAAAGGCGCTTGCAGGCAGACCTCCCAGAACAGTAAAAAATCCCCGATAGACAACCGCTGTAGCGAACACGTAAGATTACAAGCCAGAAAAGTCAAAAAAATCCGTAAGTTCTCTTGGCCGGCGTAGGGCTACGAAAATTTTCAAAATTTCTCTGCTGGATAAGCTGCCGCGCAGCCCCGCATCCGACTGTGAGGTTCTTCTCATTGCTGGTAATTGGGGCAGAATTTCCTAAAGATTTCTTTTAGCCGTAATCTTAGTGCCTCCGAGATCGTTGCTATCCTGAAAAAGATACCCATGCGGAGGCAGGGACCTTCTCCTCAGGGTCATCCTGTTACCCCCAGTAGATGCACTCCGCGGGGCAAAAATCTATTGCCTCTGAATTTTTTCTTCAGGGCCGCCCTCCTCTCGGATGACATAAGCCACCCCTGATTCCTGGTCAAAGCCGAAGACTTCCGGGCAGATCTCTACACAGCTTTCACAGCCCATGCTATCTTCGGGTCGATTTTTACCGTGGACATGCGTAAATCTCCTTGAGAGCTTGAGTCCGCATACAATCAGAGCCCCTGAAAAGTGGTTGCTTTCAGGGGCCACACGCTTCCATGGTCCTCCTGCTTCAGGAGGAAAAGGAATTCGGACACAATTTCACTCCTGGTTAGATAAACCTCTATTGTTTACGAGCTTTGATCAATGGGTACAGGCGTTTTCCCCGGTTGTCAACGTGCCCTGCATGTAGCTCCGGGCCAGATCCTGCGGGGATAGCTCCTCGGCTCCGGTGACCACGTTCACCCCGTATTCGCGGAAATAGTTGATCGCCCGAGCACCCATGCCGCCTGCCAAAACAACATGTGTGCCCTGCTCAGCAAGCCATCTGGGCAATACCCCGGGTTCGTGCGGAGGTGGAGTCATATACGCCGTGTCCTTAAGCTCTCCGCTTTGGGGATCGGCATCCAGTAAAGCGAACTGCTCGCAGTGACCGAAATGTGGGCAGAGCCTTCCTTGTGCCACCGGAACCGCAATGCGCAGCTTGCCGTCTGCAGGTCCGGAATGGTGGCTGCTCCGGGCTTCCGCTCGGGCGGAAGCCTCCTCTGGCCGCGGATAAGACGGCGCGGAATGGAGAACGTTGCTGATTATCTCCAGATAGGCTCTCGCCACGGGAGTGTCCGTATCCTCGCTCATGATTGCTCTTCCTTGGTCAGCATTGCGGGCAACTTCCGGATCCAGAGGGATGCTGCCCAGAAAGGGGATTCCGGTTTCCTCGGCAAGCCGCTTGCCTCCGCCGCTGGCGAACACATCCGTTAATTCTCCGCAGTGGGGACACCTGAATCCGCTCATGTTCTCCACCAGCCCCAGCACTGGATTTTCTGTCTGCCAGCAGAAGCTCACTGAACGCCGCACATCATCCACAGCAAGATCCTGGGGAGTGGTGACCACTACGCCCTGGGCGTCGGTGCCCAAAAGTTGCATTACGGACAAGGGTTCATCCCCTGTTCCGGGGGGACAGTCGACCACCAGGTAATCCAGGTCGCCCCAGTGCACCTCCTCCAAAAACTGCTGGATAAGTTTCATTTTGATCGGTCCGCGCCAAACAACAGAGTCGCTCTTCTCGGGCAGAAAGAAACCCAGGGAGATCACCCACAGGTTCTCTCCCCAGCAGATGGGGGAGAGCTCCTGTTCCCCCGCCATGTCCGGCCTGCTTCCTTCCAGGTGGAGCAGTCTGGGGATGCTCGGTCCGTGGACATCCACATCCATTAAGCCGACTTTTTTGCCCTGCCCGGCCAGGCCTACTGCCAGGTTTGTGGCCACGCTGCTCTTCCCCACGCCCCCCTTGCCGGAAAGCACGACCAGCTTGTTCCGGATGCGCTGCAAATTCCGGGAGAGCCTTGCATTCTCCTGTTGTCCCTCGCATGTTCCCTTGCTCTGGCATCCGCCTCCGCCGCATCCTTGCTCCTGATGACTCATATAAAGATCCTCCCTGCCGTTTTTTTTCCGGTTTAACATTTTTCAAGAATACGGGCTGAAGCAGTCTCAGGCTGAAGGCGCCTGCTTTTCGGCCTCCAGCTTTGCCCTGATCTCCTCCCATATGCGAAGCAGGATCGATCCTAGCCCGCCGGGATCGTGTTCCACAATGCTCCGCCCTTCGATCTGGGCCCGGGTTACGGCTTCCGAGTAGGGTATTCTGCCCAGCAGAGGCAGCCCCTTTTCCCGGGCGAAAACGTCTATTTCCCGACTCAGGGTTTCGTTTATGTCCGCCTTGTTGATAACGATTCCGGAGGGGATCCGGAAATAGGCGGTCAGTTCCTGGACTCGCTTGAGATCGCCAATAGCGGCAAGAGTGGGCTCTGCCACTATCAAGGCCAGACTGGCCCGGGAGAGGGAGGCGATTACCGGGCAGCCGATTCCGGGAGATCCGTCGGTCAGTATCAGGTCGATGGCGTTGTCCTGGGCTATTTGCCTGGCTTCTGTCCGCACTATATTTACCAGCTTGCCCGAGTTTTCCTCTCCGGGCAGGAGGGCGGCATGGACCATGGTCCCGAAGCGGGTCCGGGAAACATACCAGTAACCATTAAAGCGGGCCTCCATCTTTACTGCCCCGGAGGGGCAGACGTGCAAGCAAAGGGCACATCCCTCG
Source organism: uncultured Desulfohalobiaceae bacterium (assembly GCA_964432965.1). Taxonomy (GTDB): domain Bacteria; phylum Desulfobacterota; class Desulfovibrionia; order Desulfovibrionales; family Desulfothermaceae; genus JAIPDU01. Next base: position 1,717 of record CAYSPQ010000130.1, on the reverse strand, counting down.
CAGTCCTGTTTCCACACCCGGAAGGAGTCGTCTATGGCCCCGAAGCGGCAGTACTGCCTACAAAGACCGCATTCAGTGCAGGTATCAGCATCGATCCGGGCTATCTCTCCGCTGATGAACTCGTTTTCCTGCTGGATGCTCGGATGCAGGACCAGATGCAGGTCAGCAGCATCCACGTCGCAATCAGCCAGGACCTTGGAAGGGCCGAAGTTTGCTAGTCCGCTCAAGACAGAGGTTTTTCCAGTACCTCCCTTGCCGCTGATCACCACAACTTCCTGCATGGTTTTATACCCCTTGCCTGGAGTGAAGAGCGTGCACCAGGTTTGCGTATTCCTCTTTAAATTCCGGCAGTTCGTCTATCAATACCCTGCCGTTGGAGTAGGCCCTGACAGCTTCGCGGGAGTGGGGCAATCTGGCCAGAACGGGGATCCCTGACTCTTCAGCATAGGCCAGAAGGCTGTCGTCTCCCATGCCGTCGCGGTTGATGATAACGCCAAAGGGAAGCCCCAGCTGCTGAAGCACATTCACGGAGAGCTTGAAGTCGTGCAGCCCGAAGGGCGTGGGCTCGGCAACCAGAAGGACAAAGTCCGAGTCGTGGATTGCTGCGACAGTGGGACATGATGTGCCCGGAGGGGCCTCCAGGATCACCGCCTCCCTCTCGGGGCCTAGTGTCTTTAGATGGTTTATGAGAGGAGGGGCCATGGCTTCCCTGACATTCAAGAATCCGCTGCAAAGCCTTATTCCCCGGGCTGTTCCGCAGTGAACGACCCCGGTTTCCCTGCTGGCTTCAGTTATGGCCTGCTCCGGACACAGATAGCTGCAGAGGCCGCAGCCGTGGCAGAGCTCGGGGAAGGTCATTACGTGGTCAATCATCCAGATGAGAGCGTTGAAGCGGCACTCCTTAACGCATTGTAGACAGGGCTCTCCCCGGCAGGCCTCGTGATCGATGCTGGGCACCGGCACGCTGTGAGCTTGTTGGAAGTCCCATTCCGGAGACAGGAAGTAATGGCAATCGGGCTCTTCCACGTCGCAGTCCACCAGGGTTACTTCCCGACCCATATTCTGAAGGTAGCAGGCCAGGTTGACCGCCACCGTGGTTTTTCCCGTGCCTCCCTTTCCGCTGGCTATAGCGATTCGCAATTTTTTCCACCTCCTGTAAAACAAAGGGCAAAGAGGTGTTGGAGGAAGGTTTCATCCTGGGGCTATAGCCCCGCCAAGGGGATTTGTCCTGTCCTCTCTTCCTCGGAGTTATTCCTAGGCCCGGCCTGTTAGGCAGACTGAATCATCACAAAGCCCTATCCGGTTAGCCTGGAAAAGCCATCTTTGAAAATGCGAACTAACCTTTCCAGTGTCCGGGGCTATCCGCCCCCTCTGCTTGTGGCAGCTTTCCCTCCCGAAAGTCCGCGATCACCTCCTCGATGCTCTTGGCCTGGCTCTGAAAAACCTTGATCTGGCCGGATCGCAAGGCATCAAAGGCCTTGGGTCCTACGTGGCCGGAGATAACCGCTTTCGCTCCGGCCCGGGCCACGTTCTGGGCCGCATTGATCCCCGCACCCTTGGAGGCTTGCTGATTGGCCGTGTTGTCCAGGTATTCGTATTGCTCCTGGTCCAGATCATAGATGATGAATCCAGCCGCTCGTCCGAAGCGGGGCTCAAGACTGTCCTTTGTTGTCCCGCCAGTGCTGCTGATGGCTACTTTCATTTCTGTCTCCTCCTG
>CAYSPQ010000129.1:0-5374 GCA_964432965.1 uncultured Desulfohalobiaceae bacterium | reverse complement strand
TTTTTTATTTAAAAGTTTGTGATTTTTGTCCTTTATGCCAGGAGTTAAGTTGATTGTTAAGGAGGTTTTAAATTTTTTTGTTTGTCTTGTTTATCCTCTTTTAGAGAGGACCATCATAGGTTAATTATACGGTATACAAGGCTTTTGCTTTTGTCAACAGGGTTTAAAATGTTTTTAAAAGAGATTTAAGATTCCTTTTGTTCCAGGCTGCTGGATAGAATGTCCTTTAGGGCTGAGATTGTTTTTCATCTGATAATTAGCAAATTGCGTACCATGCAGCGCGTTGTGATGGGTGAACAGTTATCAGTTATGGGTTGTCGGTTCATTCTACCCCTTCAGCCTCGGCGTCGCCGAAATCCATATAGATACCGGGCTGATTGTATTTCTCCCCGGTGTCGATGACCATCTTGAAGGGGTCCTCCTCGAAGGTTATCCCCTGAACATCGCCAGTACGGCGGTATTGGCCGCTGGAGACGGTGCCGCTGAAGCTGTCGAAATCCTCTGCATCCAGGGTTCCGGTTACGCTCTCGAAACCCATTTCGTAGGTCTGCAGCCTGCGGTTGTCGCTGTCTATGTCGTCGAACTGGGCCTGCATCACGAAGCCCTTCATCTGCATGTAGTCGTCCTGCTGACCCATCTGCACGTTCTGCCAGTTCTGGTCCCAGCCATCATCGTGATACCCGGCGCGAAAGGAATCCGCCTCTGCCCAGACTTCCGTGTGAATATTCAAGAACATGCGGGCCTGATCCTCCTCCACGGTGAACTTGGAGAAGCTGCCCGCGGATACATCCTCCATCTCCGCCTCGCTCATCTTCTCCATGTCCATGGCCAAGGCCGGAGAGGCCCGGAATACCACCAGGCAGATCCCCGCGATGAGGACTATCAAAAGGCTGTTGAGGCTTGTCCTTGCGGACATGGTTTTTCTCGTTCTAGAGACGGTATTGAAGGTTGAAAGTATGAAGGTTAAAAGTATGAAGGTTGAAAGTTAAAAGGAGAAAGCGGGAGAAAAAAGTCAAGAAAAAAATCACCCAAATTTTAAAAAGTTATTAATTTGAAAGGCTCTCCATAGATGCCATTCAATCCTCTCTTTCCGTTCACGGACAACGGATAACAGATAACAGACAACGGATTCCCGGTTTACGCATCTATCTCTGCCAGCTCCGGGCGCGACAGGACCGAGGCTGTTTTGGAGAAGGGGGTTGTTTTGGTGACCGAGCACAGGCTTTAGCAGCCTATTCCTGGGCTGCCGCTCAAGTCCCGGGCTGTCGCCGACCCCGGCAACAGTTCAGAACTGGAGGCTGGCTTGCCTCATACGGATGTAGAACCCGCCTCGGTCCCGTCGAGCCCGGAAAAGACAGATGGAACCCAACCTGTCGTGGAAAAGAACGGAAAAACATGGTCCAGAGGCATGGATGGTAGTTCACCCTGTTCAAAGCAATTCACGTGCCAGATGCGTCTGCAAAAAGTCTTTTTGCAGACGAAGAGGACAGAGGACAGAAGACAGAGGGGAGAAGAATCAATTAGTTAGAGTGTTTTGAGCAAAATCATTAACTGATTTTTTTGCAGTGGGTTCTAAAGAACCTGCGGGAAGCCGAAAGGCTGCCAGTGCCCGGAATAAGATCTTTAGGCACGGGTGCCGCTTCGCGGCACGCACTGGCGGCTTCGCCGCGCACGGTTAAAAAGATTCGAAGGAAGGCAGATGATTAGGGGGAACACGAGGCGTAATCGAAAAAAATGCCTGCATTTCAGTGGGTTCAGGCGAACCTGCGGGAAGTCGAAAGGCTGCCAGTGCCTAAAAATATTTTCTGGCTAGGACATCTCAAAATGTTCGGACTTCCGAACAAGCCAAAAAGAAACCACGGTTTTCTGGGTAGAAAACTTCCCCTTCGAGAAAGTCGCCCCAGTCAACGCTTGAGTTACCTTCCGCCCGGTAGGCATAAATGAAAAGCAATACCCGGTCTCGAATCCAACACACTATCGTCAACATAACTCGAAGAGGCGAATGCTGTTCATTAGGCAAAGTGCGGGGGATTAAAGCCTGTCCGGACATCCGGACAGCAGATTCCGGAGAAGTGAACAGGGAAGAATGGGTTGCGTTCATCGTTCGGCGCTTCGGTGCAGATACTCACACTCGGGAGTCATAAGCACCCAGCTCAAATTGGAGGCGGGTCTTGCAATAATCCTCCAGAATGGCCAGGCCGACTTCAACGAAGCCGGGATTTTCTGGGGAGGGGCGCTGCCAGCAGGGGTGGGCGGTGCCTTGCAGGCCGGGAACCAAGAAGCCGCTGCCGAAAAAGAAACTGCAATGCTTGTCCATGGAGATCTCCCGGCTGATCAGGACCCGCATGCCCTCGGGGCTGAAGTCCACGGTGGTGCCTATCTCCACGAACTCGCCTTGGACTTCCCCTATGCGGAGAAGGACGCTCCTTCTTTCCGGCAGACGCGTATAGCGGCGCTTCTCGGTCAGATCGTGGGAGTCGCTCCTGCGGGGAGACTGCTCTTCTGCCCATTCACGGTTGCCGAAGCACAAGGGGCATTTCCAGTGGGCTTCGGTCAGGCAGTAGAGGTTAACATCCGCACTGGAAGGGAGATAGATCCCCTCCCTGGCCAGCCCGCAGGACTGCATACGCTTGTCGAAATAGGGACATCCCTTGTCCGGCTTTCTGCCTACATAGGCCATGAGCGGAGACTGCCTTTTTGCCTGACCATTTCTTGGCCGTATGCCAATAACATATGGGAATAACCACAGGCGTGGATGCAAACAATGGGCCATTGGGTATGAAGGTGAGAAGGTGGGAAGGTAGGAAGGTGGGAAGAGGATCTTATTGATGATATTCCCTCATTTCTCACCTTCGCACTTTCGCACTTTCCCACTTTCGCACCTTTGATCTTCGCACTTTCACACCTTCACACCTTTCACCCTTCCCCATTTACAGTTCCCTAATGATCTCGCTTCTGACCCAGGGCATATCTGTTAAGTCCCGGCAGATGGATTTTGCGAATATAATGCTCCCAGTCGATGCCAGCGGGATCCACGGGGAATAGGGCCCTGTCCTGCTCACCCATTCGCGAGGCCATATCCAGGAGCTTACTGTTATGGAAGACGTATTTGGGGCAACTGTAGAATCCGAACACCTCGGCCAGCTTTATGGTGGTGCGCAAATGCTCCACAGCCCGGCCTCCTGCCGGCCTGTTCAGGGCCTGCAGTCCGCGCTCCACCCCGCGCAGGGGCAGGCTGAGGCCTCGGCCAACCATCCAAAAGAGTTGGCGATTTACCGCGAGAAAAGGCAGCCTGGGCCGATAGGGAAAGACACGCTCCAGGGAGGTGTGATTGCTTCGGGCTTCGCTCACCACGTAATCGATAAGCTCGCCCACGGTGAGCGGGTTTTGCGAACCGGAACAACACTGGTAAATCCTTCGATTTTCCGGGCTTTGCAGCTGCTCCGCCAGAGAGAGGACAATACTGTTGGCCACCAGGTCCGCAGGGATCACATCCACAATACCCGCCCGCCTGCCGGGAAAGAAGACAACCTTGCCCCGGGCATAGGCCATGATTATGGTATCGGCAACCTTTACTCCCTCCACCCATCCGGGAACCGGCTCTTCCCATGTGCTCTCGATTATGGAGGGACGCAGGAGGGTCAAGGGCTGTTCCGGCAACTCCCTGGCCAGCAGTTGCTCTCCTATCCAGGTAGTACAGGTGTAGGCGTCGTTCCAGCCCATCCGCTTGGCTTCCGCCAGGCCCAGATCCACAAGCTTCTCTCGCTGCCTGTCGCCGCTGTAACGATTTTTTACTGCTTGCATCCTGTCCTGGAGATAACCCAGCAGGCCCTCCACTGGATAGGTTCCGTCCGGATCGGATTCAATCCTCTTGGGGTCGGGGCTGGTCAATTCCTCGTAAATATGGCCGCGCCTGCTACCGTGCACATAACTGGTGGATACATGGATCAGGGGAAGGCCATGGGCTCTTTGCACCAGTTGTACAAGATTGCGAAGACACCAGACATTTATGTCCAGGGCCTTATCCAGCTCCTGACGAAAATTCACGCTGGCCGCGGCATTGATGACCGCATCCACGTTCCGGGCTAGACGGAAAAAACCCTCCTCTCCCAAGCCCAGAAATGGCTGGGTCACCTCGCCGGTGAGGCAATGTATCCTTTCCGCGCAGAATTGCTGCCAGTGGTGGGGATCCTCCTGCCGAAGACGATCGAAGACCGAGGAAGAGGCAATCTCCTTCCGAAAACGCTCCCCTGCGGATTCCGAATCGCCCTTGCCCCGGATAAGGAGGGTGATGCCGCCAATGCCGGGCACGGCCCGGAGCAGCTTCTCCAGCAAAACCTTGCCCAGAAAACCGGTAACACCGGTAATCAATACCTGTTTACCGTGCAGTTGCTGAAGAACAACGGAATGGATCGCCAACTCTCCGGAATCTGGATTAATTGTTGAGAAACGGTGAAAGGTGGGAAAGTGCGAAGGTGCGAAAGTGCGAAAGTATGAAAGTGTTAAAGTGGGAAAGGGGGAAAGGGGGAAATGAGAGAATATTATCAATAAGATCTTCTTCCCACCTCCGCACCTTCCCACCTTCTCACCTTCGCACCTTCTCACCTTCGCACCTTCCGACCTTCCCACCTTCACCGTTCACAGTTCAGGAATTATTCTCGCGTTTCTCCTGCACGCGGATGCCGTGGCGCTTCATCTTCTCGTACAGCGTGGTCCTGCCCACTCCCAGGCGCTGGCAGACATCCTCGATCTTTCCCCCGCTTTCTCGCAGGGCGCTGGAGATGAGCCTGGCCTCGATCCTGGACAGGCTCTCCTTGAGGGGTAGGCCCTCCAGCTCTCCCAGGTCCAGTCCCTCTCTATTGTTTGCGGCCTTCCGCTCCTGGGACTCCAGACCCAGATCCTCCGGAGTTATCATGCCCTCCCTGGCCAACAGCACGGCCCGCTGCATGGCGTTTTCCAGCTCCCGGACGTTGCCGGGCCAGTCATGGGCCATTAGCTCCTGGATCACGCTGTTGGGCAGGAAGGTAACCTCCTTGTTGAAGCGCTCCCTGTACTTGACCAGGAAATGAGTGGCCAGCATGGGGATGTCCTCCTTCCTCTCCCGCAGGGGCACTTGGCGCAGGTTGATCACATTGAGGCGATAGTAGAGATCCTCCCGGAATTCCCCCCTTCGCACTGCATCGGCAAGATCCGTGTTTGTCGCGGCTATAACCCGCACGTCCACGGAGATGGGCCGATTGGCTCCCACGCGCACAACCTCTCCGTCCTGGAGAACGCGCAGCAGCCCGGTCTGCATCTTGGCGGAAATGTTGCCGATCTCGTCCAGGAAGATGGTACCCCCATGGGCTTCCTCGAACTTGCCCTTGCGGGTGGA
>CAYSPQ010000128.1:0-5382 GCA_964432965.1 uncultured Desulfohalobiaceae bacterium | reverse complement strand
GGTTTCCATGCACCTTCCATGTCCTCCTTGGGTTGCGCTCTTAGCCCCGGCGCGTAGTCGGGGTTAATTTTTGGGGCTGTGCGCCCCACAAATTCCCTTCCGATGCCTGCCCGTGTATCACCCTCCTCTGGATTTCAAGCCGTTCTGTGGCCCAAAAATTGGGGTATCTGGACTATGGCAGGCAATCTGGTGCGGATTTTCGCACCAGGACAGCCCAGCTCCCTGGCCTGCTCCCTGGAACTCCCTTTTTTGCCGGTAGTTCAAGCTTAATATATATCCTGATTCTACCCCGATCTTCTAATTCGGAAAATTTTTTATTAAAAAAATACAAAAAAATATTGTTAGCCAGCCAGCAAGCAATTAAAATAAAACGATTATTTTGTTTGATTTAGCATTAAAATGATCCATTGGCGGGACTATGGCGGGACTGTGGGGCGCAACAAAAGAAGAGGCGGATAAAGCTAGATAGCTAAACCCGCCTCAATCATGGTGCGCCAGGGAGGACTTGAACCCCCGACCTTCGGATTCGTAGTCCGACGCTCTGTCCGACTGAGCTACTGGCGCGTAGAGTAATTTTGTAATGTGTCTGACGCTTTTTGTCAACCAAGCCCTGGGTCTTCGCGGCCAGCCTGCTCCGGGCCGAGAATATCGTTCAGCCACTGCAGGCACAGGCTCCACACCGTTTCCAGCCCGGTCTGGAAGCGGTGGTCCGCACCGGGAACCATGTGCAATTTGCTTTGCGGATGGGCTTCATGGATCCGTCTGGCTTGATGGGGAGGAATAAGCTCGTCCCGCTCGCCGTGGATGATGGTCAAGTGCCTGGGGGCAAGCGATCGGGCACAGTTCAGTATGTCGTATCCCTCGAGCTCCTCCAGGATCTCCTTTCTCATTTGCAGGTAGGCCTCCTCACCGGCAAAAGTCACCCAGTCTCCCTCCCGCTGCACCACGAATCCCTTGAAAACGGACAAAGGGTCGCTGGCCGCGGCCCAGGTGCATAGTGCCTCGATCCGAGTATCTCGGGCGGCCTGGCAGAGCAGGGTGGTTCCGCCGAAGCTGCGTCCCATGCCGAGGATTCGCTGGGCGCCGTTTTCCTGGCACCAGTCTATAGCCCGGCTCAAGTCCTCCATCTGTCCGGATAGTGTGGTTCTGGAGAATTCCCCCTCGCTTTCCCCATTGCCGGAGAAGTCGAAGAGCAAAAAACCCAGTTCGGGCCGGGCCAGGTATTCCGCCATTTCCAGGGCTCTTCCTCCTCCCTCCTTGCTTCCGCTGAATCCGTGGCAAATCACCAGAATGACAGGAACGCCGCTGTATCCGTAGAACAGGCCGGCCAGATTCTGTCCCAGACTGTTGGGGAAAGAGACTCGCTGCCATGTGTGCGTTGTCCTGGAAGGCTGCTCTGTTTGCATTCCCTGCCTCCTTTGTTCTGCAATCCGGATTGTGCTCGAAGTGTTTACAGATTATACTCTGATTGCAGTTAGTTCAATCCTTTACCTGCCGGGGAAAATTTTTCTGTTCGGAGGGTGTTATGTTGCCCAAGGGCGCCCTAGACGGGGTGTTGGTGCTGGACTTGTCCAGGCTACTGCCTGGCCCCTATGCCTCGATGATCCTGGCTGATCACGGCGCGCGGGCGATTGCCGTGGAAGATCCGCGCAACAACTGGGAGGGAATGAAGGAGAGCATTGTCCATCGCAACAAGGAGCACATGAGCCTGAATCTCAAATCGGAAAAGGGGAGGGAAGTATTCCTGCGGCTCGCTGAGTCCGCGGATGTCGTTCTCGAGGGATTTCGTCCGGGAGTGACGCAAAGGCTGGGCATGGACTACGAGACCCTTTCCGGAATCAATCCGGGGATTATCTACTGCTCCATTACCGGGTACGGCCAGACCGGTCCGTACAAGGATGTTGCCGGGCACGACGTGAATTACCTGAGCACTGCGGGGGTGCTCGACCTTATAGGCGAGTCCGACGGTCCGCCCGTGATTCCCGGGGTGCAGGTCGCGGACATGGCCGGCGGGGGGATGAACGCGGTTATTGGCATCCTCATGGCCATGCTGGAAAGAGGCAGAACCGGCAAGGGACAGTACGTGGACATTTCCATGACCGACGGCAGCTTCAGCCTGCTCACCATGGCCCTGACCATTTCCCAGATGAGCGGTGAGCCCCTGAGGCGTTCAGACTCCGTGTTTTCCCACCGTTATGCCTGCTACAATGTCTATGAGACCAAGGACGGCCGCTATATCTCCATTGGGGCTGTGGAAAACCGATTCTGGAGGGAGTTGTGCGAATTCTTCCAAGTGCCGGAATATGGCGAGCTCCAGTATGACGAGGGCAGGCGCCAGGAAATCATAGATTACTTCCGGTCACGCTTCCGGAAAAAAACCATGTCCGAATGGGAGCAGGAGCTGCGGGGAAGGGATGTCTGCTGGGCCCCGGTTCTGCATATGGAAGAAGCGACGGAAGAGCCCCTGTTCAGGGAAAGGGAGATGGTTACCCGGGTTCAAAAGAGAGACAACGCACCATTAAAGGTTGTGGGCACTCCGGTAAAGCTATCTAGCACTCCGGGGTCTGTGCGCACGCCTCCTCCCGAGTTCGGTGGGGATACAGTGCGCATCCTGGAAGAGTGGGGTTACGAGCAATCGCATATTTCGGAGATGAAAAGAACCGGTGCTGTTTGATTGGCACAGGAATTGAACGCAAATTGTTGGCTACGGAGGAAGTCCCCGAGCGTGGCAGGAAAATGCGGGTATTGTTTGAAGTCAGTTGAGCAATTTCAGGGACCTGGCAAGAGCTCCCTGACTGCGTCGGCAACTGGGGCCAGCAGGATGGTGCGCTCGAGGTGTGGCTATGGTGAGACAAGGCAAATTATAAGGAGAAAGGTATGCAAACGGTTCAAATCAAGGGTATGTCCTGCCAGCACTGTGCCAAGGCTGTGACGGATGCGCTGCTCAAGCTGGACGGTGTCACAAACGCGGAAGTCAGCCTGGAGAATGGAGAAGCCAGAATCGAGGAGGAGACGTCAGTGGACAGGGAGGCTATAGAGACGGCAGTTCGGAATGCGGGTTATGAAGTTACGGGGTTTTCCTAGCAAGATTCTGGCTGCAAGATTAAAAAAGGAGATGGGTTATGCGTATTTTGAAATCGATCATCGCCACGGGAGTGGGTGTTTTGGTCATGCTGCTGGCCGCCGGCCTGGTCCATGCCCAGCAGGGCCATGGCATGGGAATGCATCAAGGCCAGGGTGTGCAGGGCCAGATGAGCGCGGAGCAGTTGGAAGAGCTGCGGGAGCTGAGGGTCGAGTTCGGACAGGAAATGTATGAGGCTCGCTCCGAGCTGCACGGCAAGTATCGGGAGCTCGGCCTGCAAATGGCCGGGGAGGAGGTGGATACCGGCCAGGTTCGTTCACTGGTGCGGGAGATAAACGAGTTGCGAGGTGAACTTTTCAGCACCAGGGTAGACATGTATCTGCAGATGCGCGAACGGGAACTGCTCCATCCCTATTCGGGTTTCGGAACAATGGGCCCCGGTAGAATGGGAATGGGCGGACATGGCATGATGGGCGCCCCCGGAATGGGCCAGGGAATGATGCGGGGTATGTGCCCCATGATGCAGGGCATGGGGCCCGGCATGATGCACGGTCCCGGGATGGGCCAGGGAATGATGCATGGTCCAGGTATGGGCCCCGGAATGATGCACGGACCGGGCATGGGTCAGGGATGGTAGAAGATTGACCCAGTGGTCCTTTGTTGAAACCCTTGGCGCGAATCGGCACAATGCAAGCCGGTTCGCGCTTTTTCTTTTTCCGCCAAGATGTGGAAGAGCCCACAGCGAGACCGTTTGCAGTCACTCCGGGTCCCGGTTTGAGCGACAAAATCGCTGAATTCAAAGAGGATATATATGACTGAAGCCAAAGGCATTGCCTTGGGACAGAGCGAGAAGCCGGAAGCAAGGGATAGCAGGGAAGATACCGGGCAGCAGAACTCTGTGAGCTTGCGCATAGTGGGCATGTCCTGTGCCTCCTGCGTGCGCAGGGTGGAGTCTGCGCTCTTGAATGTGGAGGGAGTGCAGGAGGCTAGTGTCAATCTTTCCACGGAGAGGGCTTTAGTAACCACTGCGGGAAATGTGGACACGGGCCGCCTGATAGAGGCGGTGGAAAGCGTGGGGTTCGAGGCGGAGCTAGTGGAGCAGCAGCAAGTGAGCCTGGGCATTCAGGGAATGAGCTGCGCCTCCTGCGTGCGCAGAGTGGAGAATGCCCTGGCCGAGGTCCCCGGGGTCGTCGGGGCAAGCGTCAACCTGGCCTCGGAAAAGGCCCAGGTAACCTTCACCGGGGATGCGGGCACGATAGAGGACCTGAAAAAGGTGGTGGAGAATTCCGGGTATCAGGTCACCCAGGTGAGCACGGAGAGGGAGAGCGTAGAGGATCGGGAAAGGGCAGCCCGAGACAGGGAGATGAAGCGCCTGTACAGGGACGTGATCAGCGGCGCCGCAGTCACCACGGTGGTCCTAATCGGCAGCATCCCGCACATGATACCCCCGTGGTCGGAATGGGTGCCTGCCGCCCTGAGCAATGTCTATCTACTCCTGGTTCTGGCCACTTACGTGCAGTTCATTTCCGGCTGGCGCTTCTACCAGGGCAGTTATGCCGCCCTGCGCCACGGAACGGCGGACATGAATGTGCTGGTGGCCATGGGGACCACCTCGGCCTGGCTCTACAGCGCGGGCATGACCCTGTTTCCGGGTTTCCTGACAGATCTGGGTTTCCCCTACCAGCTTTACTACGATGTGGCCACGGTGATCACCACCCTAATTCTGGTGGGGCGCCTTATGGAGGCCAGGGCCAAGGGCCGCGCCTCGGAGGCCATCCGTAGGCTCATGGGCATGCAGGCCCGCACCGCCAGGATCAAGAGAGAGGAGCGGGAGATGGAGATCCCGGTGGAAGAGGTTCAGGTTGGGGATCTGGTCCAGGTCCGACCCGGAGAGAGGATTCCGGTGGACGGAGAGGTGACTTCCGGGACCTCCAGCATCGACGAGTCCATGCTCACTGGCGAGAGCCTGCCAGTCTCCAAGCAGCCCGGGGACGAGGTCATCGGGGGAACGGTGAACAAAATGGGCGGCCTGGAGTTCCGCGCCACCAAGGTGGGCAGGGATACCGCCCTGGCCAGGATCATCCAGCTGGTGGAGGAGGCCCAGGGCTCCAAGGCACCCATCCAGAGATTGGTGGACGTGATCGCCGCCTATTTCGTGCCCTCGGTTGTGTCAGTGGCGGTTCTCAGCTTTATTGTCTGGTTCTTTTACGGGCCGGAGCCGCAGCTCACCTTTGCCCTGACCACCTTTATCGCGGTGCTCATTATTGCCTGCCCCTGCGCCCTGGGATTGGCAACTCCCA
>CAYSPQ010000127.1:0-5401 GCA_964432965.1 uncultured Desulfohalobiaceae bacterium | reverse complement strand
CCTTGACTGCTGAGTTTTCTGAGATGCACATCCTGGGGCTTTGTTCACTGCTCCTGTCAGGGGGAGCCTTGAAAAGCTGCCGGGACGCAGGACCTGGTCATCTGCTTGACAGCCCGCCGCCATGAAGTAGTATTTTATCCATTGCATTTTCGGCTTTGAAGCAACGCAGCAATTGGGAGATCTTCAACGCCCTGCTAAGCTCTTGCCTGTGCTCAATCTTGCAGCCTAGGGCAAAGGGGTGTTTCGTGTCAATATTTTTTGATTTGGTGTTACGCTAGCAATGGAAAGGGTTTATGCAGCTGGCAGTGACCGTGGTAGGCAAGGATCGGCCGGGAATCGTCTGCGAGGTCTCTACTCTCCTCTCCGAGTCGGGGTGCAATATCGACAACGTCTCCCAGACGGTGCTGCATTACGTATTTGCCGGCATCTTTGTGATCACTCCGCCCCGGGACATGGACGAAGCAAGGGTGCAGGAGCGCCTCTCCCTGGCCCTACAGGAGAAGGGATTGCAGGTCTCCGCACAGGCCCTGGAGGAGGGTGAGGGCTCAAGCCTTGGGGATACTGAGCCCTTTGTCGTGGTCTGCATCGGCAGGGACAGGCTGGGGCTTGTTTCCACGGTTACCTGCGTGATGAAGGAATACGGCGTAAATATAGTGAACATGCAGTTTGTGGGCGAGAGCTCTTCCTTCCCGGGCAAGACGGTCTCCATCTACGAAGTGGAGGTGCCTCGGGGCCAGGATCTGTCCCGTTTCGCGGCCTCGCTTCAGTCCAGGGCCGAGGAGGTGGGACTGGAGGTCAGCGTGCAGCACAAGCGCATCTTCGCAGATATATGCCGGATTTGAGCTACGGATTTTTGCCTGAGCTTGAAGCTGGAGCCAGTCGGGCAGGGCTGATGAACACTCCCTGCACTTGTCTGGATGAAACCGGCTGTCAGCATACTAATCTACGAGTTCAATTCACCTTTTCCTGCTACGTTGTGCCTGCGCTTGGGCAGGCATGAGAGTTTTTGTGTTTTAGAGCATGCAGGTGCTAACTAGAGGCATGCGTTGATTGAACGAGCTAATGGCTCAATTCGGCTTAGACTGGGGTGATATATGCTCTCGGAAAAGGAAGTGCTCTCCACCCTGGAGATGGTGCGCAACGAAAACCTGGATGTGCGCACGTTAACCCTGGGGGTAAGCCTGTACGACTGCATAAGCGACGATCCGGGCCGGTTCAGGGAGAGGATCCGGGAGAAGATTCTGCGCAAGGGCGGCAGTTTCGTGTCCATATGCGACAAGGTGGGCAGTAAATACGGCATCGATGTGGTCAACAAGCGGATAGCGGTAAGCCCCATAGCCTTGGTGGGAGCGCCGTTTTCCGCCCAGGAGCTGGTTGAGGTGGCCCATACCCTGGATCAGGCTGCCCGGAATCTGGATATAGATTTCATCGGCGGGTTCACCGCGCTTGTGGAAAAGGGAATGACCTGGGGTGACCAAGAGCTGATCAGGGCCATACCCAGAGCCCTGCAGGTCACGGACAGGGTCTGTGCTTCCGTGAATGTGGCCTCCACCCGGGCCGGAATCAACATGGACGCGGTATCCATGATGGGATCCTGCATCAAGGAAACTGCCGAGCTCTCTGCGGACAGTGACGGGCTCAGCTGTACCAAGATGTGCGTCTTCGCCAACATTCCCCAGGATATCCCCTTTATGGCCGGAGCATACCTGGGCACTGGAGAGCCGGATGCGGTGATCAACGTGGGGGTCAGCGGTCCAGGAGTGGTGAAGAAGGCAGTGGAAAGGGCCCTGACCAAGGATCCGCAACTGAGTCTGGGTCAGCTCTCAGAGATAATCAAGCGCACTTCCTTCAAGGTTACCAGAGTGGGCGAGCTGATAGGCCGGGAAGTGGCCCAGAACCTGGAGGTCACTTTCGGAACCGTGGACCTGTCCCTGGCGCCAACCCCCAATGTAGGGGACAGCGTGGGCGAGATCTTTCAGACCCTGGGTCTGGAAAGCATCGGAGCCCCCGGCTCCACAGCGCTGCTGGCCCTGCTCAATGACGCGGTGAAAAAGGGAGGGGCTTTCGCCAGTTCTTATGTGGGCGGACTCTCCGGATCCTTCATTCCGGTGAGCGAGGACTTGAATATTGCTCAGGCCGCGGAGCAGGGCCGCCTGAGGCTGGAAAAGCTGGAGGCCATGACCAGCGTCTGTTCCGTGGGCCTGGATATGATCCCCCTTCCGGGAGATATTTCTGCGGAGACCCTGGGGGCAATCATTGCGGACGAGATAGCCATCGGGGTGGTAAACGGCAAGACCACGGCGACACGATTGATCCCGGTCCCCGGCAAGCAGGCCGGAGATCGGGTCTGGTTCGGTGGGCTGCTGGGAGAGGCAGCCATTATGCCGGTGCAAAACGCCAATTCCTCCCATGCCTTCATGCGTCGCGGGGGGCGCATTCCCGCGACGGTGCAGAGCATGATAAATTGAGAGGCCCGGCAATAAACCAGCGTGGCCGGCGGGTCTGTTAGGCCGGGAAAGGGTGAAAGGGGATGCTGTTTGCAAGCCTTTATAACTGTCAAGGAACCCTGCCCCACGGCCCTTCCCATTTTCTCCTTTCTCGGGTCCTGATCTTGTCCAGTCCTGTAGTCAGAAAAGGAAAACGAACGTCCACAGGAGAAGCAAGGCAAGGGCTCCGGCCAGGAGGTCGTCCAGCATCACCTCGAATCCTCCGGAGAACCAGCTCTCGGAGGCCTTTATCGGCCAGGGCTTGAGGATGTCGAAAAAGCGGAACAGGAAGAATCCCCCTACCAGAAGAAGGATGTTTGGCTCCCGCAGGGGCAAGAACACTAACAACTGGCCTGTGAACTCATCGATTATCGCTGGGGATGGGTCTTCCCGGCGGTAATAGGATTGAGCCCTATTACAGGCCAATGTCCCCAGAGGGATCAGGCAGATAAGAACCAGGAGCTTGCCCCAGAGGGGGAGCGGCAGGAAAAATAAGGGAGCGGCTATAACCGCTACAAGGGAGACCCAGGTTCCAGGAGCGGGAAGGCGTCCCACAGGCCCCAGGGTGGCCAGGTGGAGCAGGGCATTGGGGCTTGGGGCCATTATTCTTCCTCCTCGGTTCGGACGGCCTTCATGCGCAGCAGGGTCTGCAGTACTTCCTGCAGGGGCAGGCCCACCACGTTGGTGTAGGATCCGTTGATGCCGGCGACCAGAAAGGCTCCCACTCCCTGTATGGCATAGGCGCCCGCCTTGCCCCTGAATTCACCGGTGCGCACGTAGGCGGCCAGAGTGTCCTCCTCGAATTCCGCAAAGTTGACCCGGGTGCACACGGAGAAGCTCTCTGGTGCCCCCTCCCTGTCCGCTAGATAACAGCCGGTTATCACCTGGTGGCTCCTTCCGGAAATCTTTTGCATAATGGCCAGGGCTTGCTCGGAATCCTTGGCCTTGCCCAGGATCTCGCCGTCCAGGCTGATCACCGTGTCCGCGGCAATAACTACTCCCGGACCGCTTCTTTCCTGTACGTCCAGGGCCTTTTGTCTTGCTGAGTTCACTGCGAAGTCCTCGGGGTCTTTCTGGGCTCCTTCCCATTCCGGTTCCGGCGACTGACTGGGTCGAACTTGGAAGTTTATGCCCAGTCTCTGCAGCAGCTCCTGACGTCTGGGTGAGGCGGAAGCCAGGAGTATGTCCTTTATATTGCGAAAGGGCCCCCTGGGCTGCAAAACCTCCTGCATGCGGAATCTCCTGCGGACAGATATAAGGTTGCTTTATGCATTCGGGTCATGAGCCTGGAACATCTTTCCGTTAAGGGGGAATGGTTAAATCCGGGGACTTTAAAGGCTCCAGCCCCGCGTAAGAGACTTCTTTCCTGTTGAAGCGGAGCTGTCTTGTCTGGTATGGTTCCAAAAAGCCATTGCTTTCTCGGCCATTCCTGATGCGCCTGCAAAAAGTCTTTTTTGCAGGCGCAGATGACAGAAGACAGAGGACGGATGACCCCAGTGAAACAAAGACAAGGTTTCACCCCGGTGTATTGGAAGAAAATACACGGGGCAGGCGGGGCAGGCAGAAAAATCAATAAGTTACGGTTATGCTTCTGAAAAGTGAATTCCACATTTCCATTTTTTGCAGATGCATCATTCCTGGGCGAAGCAAAAAATTGCCTCCGGCTTGGCCCGCAAAAAACATGAGTGAAGTTAAACAGGCACGGACTATATGAACAGAAAGCAGTCACAGCAAGCTGTGATAGTATTCGCCCTGCTCATAACCCTGGTGCTTGTCTGGTTCCTTTACAGGCAAGGCGAAGAGTTTAGTGATTTTCCGCAGACAGGGCAAGGGGTGGATCGTAGCGCTCCATCCCGAGAGGTGAAGGACAATAATGACGAGGAAATCGGGAGCGGCATTGCTGACCGGGAGGCCGCGGGAAATGAAACCATGGCCGAGCTCCAAGAGAAGGAGGAAGAGATCGGGCAGTCTGTTCCCGACGATGATCCCCCAGGGCAGACAAGGGAAAGGATTCCGGTCACCAGAGAGTTCTTTCGGGATTTTACCAGCTTTGTGGCCTCCAGGTACCATCCGGGCGAGAGCCTGGAGCATCCGGGAGAAAATCCAGAGTTGCGGCTTCGCTTCAAGGAGCTGAACGCCCGTTACGGCATGGATTTTACCGGATTAAGGCATTCAGAGTCGGAGCAGGAGGAAGCAAGACAAGAGATCCTGGATTCCTTGCTGAGCAGCGAGCTTCTGCAAGATGCCTATGAGCGGTATGCGGATCTTTTCCTCCAGGAGTTGAGGTCTTCCGCGGAAGAACAGGAGCGTCGCTTCCCTGTCGGAAACGGGGAGGTGAGGGCAAGGGAGCTGAATATACAAGAGATTTCCGTAATGTTCAGGTTGTGCGGCTCCTATTTGCGGGATTTGTCCGGCCTCTTCAGGACACTCGCGGAAAAGCCGGAGCTGATCTCCCGGGTTGAGCGCTATCTGCAAGCAGAGGAACAAGCAGTGCGCAAGAACTACAAGTGGAACCAGATCAAAACCCGCCTGGATAGCCTGGAAGAAGGGGATCCCGGTTCGGTCTCCCCGGAGACGGGAAGGACCCTGGATTCACTCCGGCAAAGGGAGCTGGAAGTCTCTTCCGCTTACAGGCAGGCACTGGAAGAGAGGGAAGAGCACCGGCAAGCCATAGTCTCCGGCGTGCACCGTTACTTGGAAAGGGATCTCTCCCTGGATTCAGTGGAGGTACTCTATATATCCCAATGGGTTCACAGGCGCCTGCAGCAGGAGAACAACCGAGAGGCGATTCTTTTGGGAGCGGATCTGCTTGGCGACCTCGCGGACAGGCTCGTCCAGGAATCCAGACAGATGCGCCCGCAGTAGATGGGGCTTCGCCTGTTCCCTTACAGGTGCTTTCCGGGGAGCATGGGAAG
>CAYSPQ010000126.1:0-5430 GCA_964432965.1 uncultured Desulfohalobiaceae bacterium | reverse complement strand
CTGGTGGTGAAGCCGCGATGGCCCCTGACAGAGGCAACAAGGCAAGGAGTATTGCATGGACATGGACAGGGATCTGGCTGCTGCCGTGGTTTCCGAGCGCTGCAACTGCTACGACAGCGCTCTGGAGTCCATCAAGAAGGCAGTGGCCAAGGAGGAGCTTCCCGCGGATCAGATCCGGGCAGCCAGGGATATAATCAGGTCCTTGGGCAGCTGGTATTTCCGCCAGAGCTGCCTGGACAAGATCCTGGAGTGCTACAATCTCCTGCAGAGCCTGCCCACGCAGGAGGGGGAAGGGACAGCTCAGGACAGGTCCGCCCAGCAAGAGGAAGCCGGAGGTCAGCCGGTGGAGGTTAAAACCGCGCTGACCCCGGAAATTTATGATATTTTCAGCGCCCTTTCCGAGATCGAGGAGAACAGGCATAAGGATCAGCCCGAGCTTCTGCGGGAGGCGGTGACTCTCTTGATCCTGAAGTATTCCATGCAGGAAAGCATCCGGGAAAAGGTGCTGAGCAAGGCGGGAAAGCTCTTTTCCGAGCACGGAGAATAAACCATGACCGTAGATCTTAGCGGAAGAAGCTTGGGCATTCTGGTTCGCAAGGACCTTTATCTGGATCAGGTGATCAGCCTGGTGAATGCCGCCTACGAGAGAGGCGTGCACACTGAGGTATTCTTCACCGGCAGAGCGGTGCTGCTGACCCGGGATCCGGATTTTTCCAAACTGGTGGGCAAGGCGGACCGGATCTCGGTCTGCGATGTCAGCTACCGGGCCAACGATCTGTCCGGGGAGGTTCCCGGAGTGGGATTCAAGGACTTCGTGACCCAGGCCAGGAACGCGGAGATGGTGGCAGAGTGCGAGCGCTATGTGGTTTTCTAGCCCGGGTCTGCAGGAGACTTGTTGGGCAATGTATTCAGACTTCAAGTAGACACTGAAAGAGGTTTTATGCAATCATCCCGCGGGGAAAGTACATTACATAGCGAGGCGTGCTCTGGCTGCACGATTGCCGCTCATTTGCAAGAGGCGCAAAAACTTGGCAATATCTGCGGCTTTTTTGCCCTGGCTCTTCGTTACCCGGAAAACGGGCAAAGAGAGGAGCTGCAGCGGATAATCGAGGAGCTGAGCACCCTGTTTGCCGAATTCGGGGTCCCGGTTCCGCAGGTTCCGCAAGAAAAGGAGCTGCAGGCAGAATACGTGAGGCTCTTCGTGAACAATTTTCAATACGTGCCCGGGGTGCCGTATGCTTCGTACCATCTGGACGGGGCGGGTGAGCTGCAGGGCCCTTCCTACCAAGAAATACTGCGGCTGATGAGCAGCTCCGGCCTGACAATGCGCTCCGACCTGAAGGAGCAGGAGGATCATATGGCCCTTTTGTTCGAGTTCTGCTTCCGGATGCTGCAGAGGTTTTGCACCACGGGCAGGGGGGAGGAAACCGAAATGCAGAGCCTTGCTTTTCTTTTACAAAAAGCCCTCCCCGTGGTCCTGGACTCCGTTGCAGAGCCAGTCGGCAGTAACGCCCGTTTCGGCTTCTATCCGCGAATTGTGGAATTGGCACAGGCAATTCTGAGGGATGCGGGCTCTATTGAAGATGTGCTTTCCGCTGCTGCACAGCGGGGCAAGACTTAAGGGTTAAATCCGAAGAAAAGGGATAAAGGCTGAATTCAAGGCTTTTTGCCGTTATAAGGAGCAGTTAGATGTACAGAAACGGAATAAGCAGGCGCGATTTCCTCAAGGCCGGGACAGCGGCTGTCACCAGCGCAACCCTGGTTTCGCAGCTGGGCAGTCTGGATTCCTTTGCCTCGGTCGGCGACAGGACCATGGAAGAGGTGCAGAGGGGAGAAAGGAGGGTCGTGCCCAGCCATTGCGGAATGTGCGTCAACAATTGCGCCATTTTGTGCGAGGTGGTGGATGGTAAACTGCACAAGATAAACCCCAACAAGAAACACATAAGCAGCAGGGGGATGCTCTGCGCCAAGGGCAATGCCGGGGCAGCCCTTCCCTACAGCCCGGAGAGGCTGAAGACCCCGCTTCTGCGAACCGGAGAGCGTGGCGAAGGCAAGTGGAAGGAGATTTCCTGGGACGAGGCCTATAAAATGATCGCGGAAAAGCTGGCCGAGTTCAAGGAAAAGTACGAAAATCGCTCCTCTGTGGCTTTTGCCTCCACCTCCGGAGGCCACGAAACCTATTTCAACTACCTGGCCCAGGCCTTCGGCTCCACAAACACCATCCGACACCCTTCCCTGTGCCTTACAACTACAGTGCAGGGCTGGTTCACCGTATTCGGGAACTATCCGGACGCGGATTTCACTAACGCCCATTTCGTCATCCTCTTGGGAGCGGATAGGGCCCAGGCTTTCATGACCCCTGACTCCGTGGATTTCCAAAACAACCGTCCCAAGGGACAGAAGATAATCTATCTGGATCCAAGGTTTACGGTAACCGCGGCCAAAGCGGACAAGTGGTATCCAGTAAAGCCGGCAACGGATATGGCCTTCATACTGGGCATGATCCACGAGATCCTGGAAAAGGAGATGTACGACAGCGAATTCATCGAGCGTTACACCCACGGTTTCGAGGAGTTGAGGGACTTTGTCTTCCGCGAGGGCTATACTCCGGAGTTGGCAGAGTCCAGGTGCGAGATACCCGCCTCGGAGATCAGATGGTGCGCTGAGCAGTTCGCTTTTCATGCTCCCAGGAGCCTGGTGTATCCCGGCCGCAGAAGCGCCAAGTACTGGAACGAGGTCTACTTCCGCAGGGCCTGCGCCGCGCTCACAGCCCTCTGCGGCTGCTGGGACGTTCCGGGGGGCATGATCCCCAAGGCCTCCATCTCCCTGAATAGTCCCGATCCCATGTTTCCCTTCTTCGAACAGGCCGAGGAGCGCATAGACAAAGTAACCGAAAATGCCGTGCAGAACCTTCTGCCTACTGAAGATGAATGCGGGGCTGTGGGCCAGGGGCTCCCCTACGACTACATCGCCTATCTGGATCCGCGGGACGGGAGCTGGCCGGTATTCAGGGAGGCCATCCTGAACGACGATCCCTACAAGGTTAGAGGCCTGTTCGTGTTCAGGCAGAATCCGGTGCAGGCCATTCCCAATGTGCAAAAGACCTTGAGGATGCTGAATAAAATGGAGTTCATCTGCGTAATCGAGCAGCAGATGTCGGATACCGCCTGGTACGCGGACCTGGTGCTTCCCTCTTCCACCTATCTGGAGGCCTGGGACTCCTGCAACGTATACGATGGGATCTGGCCCTCGGTTGCTTGCAGACAGGAGGTCATAAAGCCCCTGTTCAACTCCAAGACCATGTTCGAGATATGCGGAGGGATAATAAAGGAGATGCTCCAAATACCCTCCTTGTGGGACGATGCAGATGAATGGGGTGTGGAGAGCTTCAAGGAGGAAGCTGTGCGGGGAGTGCTGGAAAAATCCATGCCGGAGATCGTGGAGCAGGAGCTTTCCGGTCATCCCGGTGCCTTTCAGAAGCTGATGCAGGACGGAGTCTACTATGAAAGCGAGGAGCCCCAATACGGGTCCACCAGGGAGCCGGATCATAGCCTGCGCACGCGCACGGGCAAGATCGAGTTCGTGAGTGAGCACCTCAAGGAATTCGGGCTGTTCGGCTTGCCGGAGTACTGCGAGATACAAAACCTGCCCGGAGAGGAGGAATACAGGTTCCTGGTGGGTAGAGTGGCCTGGCACACCCATGCCAGAACTCAGAACAACGCCTATTTGTGGGAGATAATGAAGGAGAATTCCATCTGGATAAACACCAAGGAAGCGAAAAGGCTGGGAGTGGAGACAGGCGATTACGTGAAGGTAAGCAGCAATGCCGGCAGCCAGACGGTCAGAGTCCTGGCCACGGAAAAGATCAGGCCTGATTGCGTGTTCTACACCCACGGCTGGAACAGCCATTCCCAGCAGATGAGCAGGATATACAATACCGGCGCCTCACAGGCGGAGATCCTGGAGGACCATCTGGAATCCGTTACCGGAAGTTCCTGCATGCACGAGACAATGGTGCGCATAGAGAAGGTTTAGCCTTGGCGTCGGACTTCTCCAGCCGGAGATTGCCGTCTTTGGATGGGGCGCGTGGTGGCAAATCACGGATATGACTCAAGGAGAGCAAGGAAGCAGAATATGAGCCGTAAAAGATACGCCATGGTTTTGGACATGAAGAGGTGCGTAAACTGCAAGGGATGCACCGTGGCCTGCAAGATGGAGAACAATGTGCCAGTGGGGGATGAGGCATATCGCAACTGGGTCACGGAGCTACCGCTGCAGGGAAGCTTTCCTAACCTGCACCAGGAGTTCAGGCCCTCTCAGTGCCAGCACTGCGAGAATGCTCCCTGCAAGACGGTGTGCCCCACCTGGGCTACCTACCGCGCTCCCGAAGGGGTGGTGCGCATAGATGACAGCAAGTGCATTCTATGTTCTGCCTGCATGCTCGCTTGTCCCTATAATGCCAGATACAAGAGCGTTGAGCTAAAGACCATAGATAAATGCAATTTCTGCTGGCACCGGCTCGAAGAGGGTAGGGAGCCCGCTTGCGTGGAGACCTGCGCCTGGCGGGTAAGGGAGTTCGGGGACCTCAACGATCCCCACAGCGAGGTTTCCAGACTTTTGGCCCTTAGAGAGCATTATGTCCTCAAGCCGGAGGTCAACACCAGACCGAGGTTGTATTATTTGGTCTAGTCTTGGGCGGTGGTGTGATTCGATTGAATTTTCCCTGCTGGGAAAGTAACCCTTCACGGGGCGTTTTTTCACTTCGTATCTTCGGTTCTGGATTTTCTAACGCTCGTCTTGCGGGGGCATCCCTGCCCCCACCCGACTCTCAGTCAGTGTTGATTTTTCAGATGTTGCAGGCTTCATACACTTGAGCTTTATCTCAGACTATAAACCTTGTCACGGTCGGGCTTCCCCCACAAAACGAGCGAAGAAAATCAACAGAACCTTCGATAAAATGTTCAAAAAAGCCCCGTGAAGGGTTACCTGGGAAAAACTGGAGGATTTGCATATGGCGGCTGGGAGGAAAGCCCTGTTTTCCGGACTAAGGCAAAAGATTAGCACGAATCAAGAGATACTGGCCTGGCCCTTTGTGGTAGCGGGCCTCGGGCTGCTATTAGTGGGTCTGGCCGGGGTGTTGCTGGTGCTGCTTATGGGGCACCACGAAGCATATGCCGTCAGTCGGGAAGTCCCCTGGGGGCTGCTCATAGGCACCTATACCTACTTTGCGGTGATCTCCACAGGTCTTGCCTTTATAGGAGGCTTGGGGGTGGCCTTTGGACAGGAAAAGTACGCCCGGATGCACAAGAGGATAGTGGTTCTTGCCTTTATTACTCGGCTTGCCGGCTTTACCCAGATCGGAATGGAAGTGGGGCACCCCTTCCGGCTGCTGTATGTGTGTCTCATTTCCCCGCTCTCGAGTGCGCCCCG
>CAYSPQ010000125.1:0-5432 GCA_964432965.1 uncultured Desulfohalobiaceae bacterium | reverse complement strand
TTGATGTATTCGTGTATATTGTCCACATGACCCTTTTCCAGTTGAGAGATATGAACCAGGCCCTCCACACCAGGGAGAATTTCCACTATGGCGCCAAAATCTTTGACTGTTTTAACCTTGCCCTGATAGTTCTTGTTCAGCTCCGGCTTTTGGTCGTAGAACAGGATCCTTTGCGTGGTGTCCTCCAGGGATTCGCTATTGGGGGCAAATATCGAGATCTTTCCGTTGTCCTCTATGTCTATGGAGGCACCTGTCTCCTTGGAGATAGTCTTTATGTTCTTTCCCCCGGGACCGATAACATCCTTGATCTTGTCCGGGTCGATTTCCAGCACCTTTAATTGGGGCGCATGCTCGGACAGGCTTTTCCTGGGCCCCTCCAGCACCTGGTCCATTTCTTCCAGAATGTGCATTCTGGCCTGCCTGCCTCGTTCCAGGGCCTGCATCATTATGTCCCGGGAGATACCGGAAACCTTGATATCCATCTGGATACCGGTTACGCCCTCTCTGCTGCCGGCAACCTTGAAATCCATGTCTCCCAAGTGGTCCTCGTCGCCCAGAATGTCGGAAAGCACATAGAAATTGTCCTCACCCTTGATGAGACCCATGGAGATACCCGCAACGGGCGCGGTGACAGGGACTCCCGCATCCATCAGGGCCAGGCTTCCGGCGCACACCGTAGCCATGGAGGAAGAACCGTTGCTCTCCATTATTTCCGAGACCAGGCGGATAGTAAAAGGGAATTCCTCTGATCCCGGCAACACAGGATAGAGGGACCGTTCCGCCAATGCTCCGTGACCGATCTCTCTTCTGCTCGGTCCCCGCATCATTTTTACTTCGCCCACACTATAGGGCGGAAAATTGTAATGGACCATGAATCGCTTGCTCAGCTCCCCGGCCAGGCTTTCTATGTGCTGTTCGTCCTGGCTGCCTCCCAGGGTGATCACCCCCAGGGCCTTGGTCTCTCCGCGAGAGAAAATGGAAGAGCCGTGTACACGGGGCAGCATGCCCACCTCTATGCCTATCTCCCGTATCTGTTCCAGGGAGCGACCATCAATCCGGGATTCATCTCGGGTTATCCCGCCACGGACTATTTCCGCTTCCAGTTCCTCCAGATACTTGGGGATAAGGCCCAGTCTTTCCCCAGAGTCAGGATATCGCTGAGCCAGGGTGTCCTGCACCTGCTCTTTAACCCTTTGCTTTGCTTCCTGTCTTTCAAGCTTGGCTGCAATAGAAGTGGCTCGGCTCAGCGAATCGAAAGCCAGTTCGCGCACCTGTTGCCTGATCTCCTCGTCGTCGATGCTCTCCGGGAGCTGAATTTTGGGTTTGCCCGTATCCTGGCGCAACTCGTGCTGCATATCCAGAAGAGGGCGGATTTGCTCCTGACCCCAAAAGAGTGCGTCTGCCACCAGTTCCTCGGAGCAAAACTGGGCGCCACCTTCCACCATGACCACTGCTTGCTCGGATGCTGCCAGAATGAGGTCCAGTTCGCTGTGGGCCAGTTCAGCTTGAGTGGGGTTTAATACGAAGTTTTCGTCCACATAGCCTACGCGGCCTCCGGCGATGGGCCCATTAAACGGAATCTTGGAGATGTGCAGTGCAGCTGAGGCGCCGGTCAGGGCCAAAACGTCGGGATCGAAGTCCGGGTCCGCGGAAAGAACGGTGGCTATAATCTGGACTTCCTGCTTGAACCCTTCGGGAAACAGGGGGCGAAGGGAGCGATCGATCAAACGGGAGACCAGGGTTTCCCGTTCACTGGGCCGGCCTATTTCCCTTCGGAAGTAGCTTCCGGGAATCTTGCCCGAAGCGTAGGACATTTCCTGATAGTCCACCACCAAGGGCATAAAGTTTATGTCGCGCTGTATGGGCTGTGTCACGGCGGTGACCAGAACCACCGTGTCTCCGCTTTGAACCTTGACCGCGCCGTCGGCCTGATTGGCCAGCTTGCCAGTTTCCAGAACAAATTTTTTATCTGCAATGTGGCTGCTGACTTGCCTGCCTTTGAGATTGAGATTGTCCATATCTACTGCTCTCTACTCCTGAAAAGAGGGTTTCCGAATTGTGCTTGTATCGGGGTCCGCGATCCGAGAATCCAGGAACAACGAATTGTTGAGGGTCTGTCCGGCGGAACGGCCGGACGGATGCAGCCGTCTTCCTGGTGATTACGACGGGAGTTCGGCTGTCCGGCAAAGCTCTGGGCATTAAGGCCTTCAACTCGCAAGACTCGGGCAAGAACCTCTTGCAAGGGATATTGCAGAGGTTCCGCCAACTCTTATCTTCGCAGGTTTAGTTGCTGGATGAGGTTTCGATAGCGATTGACATCCTTCTTGCGCAGGTAATTCAGGATCTTTCTGCGCTGTCCCACTAACTGCAGAAGTCCTCTGCGGGAGTGATAGTCGTGCTTGTGCTCCTTGAAGTGCTCGGTCAGATGTTCGATTCTAGCTGTGAGAAGAGCGATCTGCACTTCCGGTGATCCGGTGTCGCTTTCGTGCTTTTTGAATTTGTCGATGATTTCCTGTTTCTTTTCCACTGATAAGGCCACAGCGATTCTCCTTGCTAGTTTTTTAAGTTGTTCTTGGCTAAAGTCCCCGGAGAATGGCCCAATAAAACCTGTCTCCCCAATACCGTGTTTCTGCAAGGGCTACCGGCTGCTCCTCGTTGGTTAGCAACAGGGCCCGCTCGCCTTCCCCTGCTGGAGCTAGCCCCCGGATGTTATCCGTTTGCAGCCAGTGGCCGTTCTTGACTCCCGCTGCCTGGGAGGAGGTCAGGTATATCCTGGGCCAGTGGGGAAGCCCCTCCTGGAGGGAAAGCACATGCCGTGCAAACAGTTCCGGATCGTGCAGCAAATCCTGCAATGGAACCGCTTGCTTCAGGGTGAAGGGATGGCTTTCCTCACGAACGAGTTCCGCGAGAACGGCTCCGCAACCGAGCCGCGTCCCCAGGCTGTGGGCCAGGGATCGGATATAGGTGCCTTTGGAGCAACTCACGCGGAACTGTATAAACGGAAATTGTATATCTAAAACTTCTGCCAGGTCAATATGCACGGGCTTGGATTTCTCCGGAGGAGTTTCTCCTTTGCGCGCCATCTTGTAGTGCGGCTCACCCTTGTGCTTTGCTGCGGAAAAGGGAGGAACCGGATGATGCTTCAGCTCGGTCCAGGAAGTGATCTCGCGTTCCACCTGCTGCAGATCTACCTCCCCTGTGTCGTGCTCGCTTAGAACATCGCCCTCCAAATCGTAGGTATCCGTAACCATGCCCAAACGAATCCAGCCGCTGTAAATCTTCTTACCCTCCATCAGGTAAGGGGTCAGCTTGGTCCCCTGTCCCAATCCAATCACGAGCACTCCAGTGGCCAAGGGGTCCAGGGTGCCTGCATGACCCAGCTTGGGCTGCTTCAGTTTTTTCTTGATCCTCTCCAGGCACTGCACGGAGGTGAGTCCCTTGGGCTTGTCCAGCACGACAATCCCGTGCCTTTGGCTTTTGCTCCGGCCTGCTTTGCTCATAGGACCTTTGTAAGCGGCGCAGGAAATCGCTCTTCTGTTTGCTCAAGATTTTTGGCTTGTCAATAACTTCCGGCAGATTCGGGCAAGTGGTCGCGGATGCATTCAATGGATTTTCTTTCCGCCTGTCCTAGATCGGTCTCCAGGACAGCTCCAGCGGCATTGGGATGTCCTCCCCCTCCGAGCTGCGAGGCTATGGCCTGCACATCCACTTCCCCCCAGGAGCGCAAGCTCAGCTTGACTCTATTCGGCTCTTGCTCCTTGAGGCACAGGGAAACCATCACTCCGCGCACTCTGCGCATGTAGTTGACCAACCCCTCGCTGTCCTGCCAGGTGGTGCCTGTTCGAGCGAAAGCCTGTTCAGAGACCTTGACCACACCAATACGGCCCTGTCCAGCCAGGTAAGCATCCTGAAGCGCCTCGGCGTGGAGCTTGATGGTGTTTAGGCTCCATTGCCTCTGCAATCCAGCATTGAAGCGATCCAGATCCAGTCCCGCATCCAGGATGTCCGCTGCGACACGCAGGGTCTGTCCGTTGGTGTTGCTGTAGCTGAAAAAGCCGGAGTCAGAAACCAGAGCCAGATATAGGGACTCACCCAGTGCTCCACGTGGAGCCACCCCCATATCTGAGGCCAAAAGGGCGATCATCTCCCCCACAGAGGAGCGTCCTTCCACCCAGTTTATCTCTCCGAAACCGGAATTGTCGGAGTGGTGATCTATATTGATCACTTTCCGCCGGGGGAGAAAGGAGGCGATTTCTGTTCCGTAGCGGGAAGGGTCGCTACAATCCAGAACAACTGCCCAATCGAATCCTTCTCTCGGTGGATCGCTTTGTATGTCCAGTGAGTCGGCGATCCAGTTGAATTGTGAGGGCAAGCCGGTCTCGTTATAGAGATACGTTTTTTTTCCCAAAGAGTGGAGAAGATGGCCCAGGGCAAGGGTGGAACCCACCGCGTCTCCGTCCGGATTGGTATGGGACAGCACCAGGAAAGAGGAGGAGTCACGGATCAGCTCTCCTATGCGGCTACGGGGACTCATAGATCATCCTTTCCAGGAAGTCGTCCCATTTAAAACGCAGTTCAGGAACAAACTTTTGATCCAGGCTGTGTCCAAGTTGGCGACGCAGACGACCTTTTGCGCTATCCAGGCCCTTCTGGGCCTCTTCCTTTTTGTCCGGATCCGAGGCATGAGTGTATAGAATCTCTGCCACGGTAAGGTCCCTGTTTATTCTGACCCCGCTGATAGTAACCATCTCCAGTCTGGGATCCTGTATGTCTTCCAGCAGTATGCGACTCAGCTCCTGCTTTATGCGCTCCTCCAACCTGCTGGCTCGCCTGGAGCTTGCTTTACGCATGGGGTGCCTCGCTTCAGTGGTGGTAATATCCTAATACGTTGCGGAAGCTCACCCGGAAAAGACCTCCATGGAGACCTCGAAGATTTCCTCGGAAGAAAGATCCTCAACCTTGTTCAGGATCTTTTGAAGCACGCTTTCCGCGGTGCGCGAGTCTGAGGAAAGGGTGATAACTCCCAGGACCAGGAAGTCCAGGCTTTCCTGTTCCTCGATCTCGGCAATGGAGATATTAAAGGAGTTGCGCAGCTTCTGCTTCATGCTGTTGGCGAAGCTGCGCTTTTGCTTTTTGGAGAATACTCCGTTCAGCCGGAAGGTAATGCGCAATGAACCGATGAACATGGGATTGGGTGTTGATTCCGCGATCACTGTTCCAAAACGACTTTCGAAGGAAAGTGTGCAAAACCTGCTTACTCAATTAGCGAAAATCTTCCGGTGGAAATATAGATTGGATGCGACAGTCCGCTCGGTTTTCGAATGAGCTTTCCCCGTTGCTTCCCAACTATTTGCACATGTGCTCAATATCGTTCGCCTAACAGGGCGTTGAAAATCTTCCAATTGCTGCGTTGCTTCAAAAAGTTCAAACTC
>CAYSPQ010000124.1:0-5489 GCA_964432965.1 uncultured Desulfohalobiaceae bacterium | reverse complement strand
AGTGGCCCCAAGCATAATCCGCGGTTATGTAGAACAGTCTCTGGCCGGGTTCGAACCTCTCAATCAGGTGAGGTATAAGCGCCTCCTGGGTCATCCAAGCATTGAAGAACCACCTGAAGGTATAGCGATTGGCCTTTTGCTCCCCGTATCCCTCCTCCACCTGCTTAAAACCGGTGGGTTCCGTGGAATGGGTTATTCCGGCAAAAAAAGGAACCTCGTGCTCTTGGGCCACTTCGCTCTGGGCAAGAGCCACATCAGTGCTAATCCCACCGCTTATCATGTTCGCCCCGTATTCCTGGACAAACTCCAGGGAGTTTTCCTTTGCCACTGCCGGATGGGCCTGACTGTCCCTTGCCTCATACTCAATCTCCTGTCCAAGAACACCGCCCTCCTCATTCAAGCGCTCGATCGCCAACTCGAAGCCCCGCAACTGATCCTGACCCATTCTCTCATAAGGGCCGGAAAGCGGAGTGTTGATACCGATAAAGACATCTTTCTCCGCATCCTGCGACCAAGCAGGCAAAATAAAACCAGTGATTACAAGCAGCAACACCCCTAGGATGAGCCCAACAAGAAAACGAAATGCGGTTACGCTTTTTAACATCTTCCTATAATCCCCATTCATGTTGTTTTTTTGCTTTTTACAAACGGGTTTATTTGTAGGATTGAGGCCCCAGTAAACCCTTTTTCAAAGCTGTAAGCACAGGAAGCTAGAACAGGACGCCCATCTAGATCCTTGTCGACCCTATTCCAATGGCTCTAACATAACAGGATTTTCGTGCCGAGAGCGCACTACTTCACTTCCGGGAACCTTCTCTATATATCGGAGCCTATCCCATTCATTTTCCATTTCTTCCTCGGATTTGCCCTCGACTATATAAACTGAACTTACCGCTTGATGGTCCCAGGAACGCCATTTTTCCTCATCTTTCAAGAGCTTGAAGGTATGGCCCTCCAATTCTTCTATAACCGCGGAAGTATCAAAAGTACCAGCTCTTTCTACCGCAGAGGCCCATTCATGGACGTTGACCCATCCTATGGCAGCCTGGACAGGGGGGGGTTCTCCATATTGTTGCATATAGGCATCGACGAATTCTTCTGATCCCGGATACCGATCCTGCAAGGACCATGTCCAATTAATGGTTGAAATGATATCTGCGGTTTTTTCTGGGGAAAGCGGATCAAGCAACCTTTCTCCAATGGCTGGGACAACAACGGGAATATCGTCAAATCCTGTTTCATGCAGATCTCTCAAAGCGTGAATCAGATCCGTTCCAGTCAAAACAAGAACCAATATGTCGGGATCTGCCTCTTGAGCTGTTTCTACTTCCTTAGAAAAGTCCTCCTGCCCCAAGTCAGTGCGAATCGACCCTGCTGTGTCGCTTCCTGCGGACTCAGTGGCATGCTGAATTGCGTGTTCAAGGGAGTCGCCCCATTCATAGTCTGCAGTTATATAATAGTAATTATTTCCGGCACCGAATTTCTCTTCAAGATATGGATTAAGTGCATTTTGGGTCATCATGGCATTAAGAAACCACCGAAAAGTATATCGGTTGGCCACTTGCTCTCCATAATCAGCTTCCCTGTGATCGAAGCCGGTGATCGCAGCAGAATGTGTCAATCCAGCCAAGAATAGAACTTTTTCCTCTTTTGCAATACTGCTTTGAGCTAGAGCTACATGACTGGTTAAACCACCTGTGATGAGGTCAGCTTCATGTTCATTTATAAAATCCAGTGCATTTTCCATAGTCTTCAAAGGATTAACATTTGTATCCCTGACTTCGAACTCTATTTCTTGACCCAATACTCCACCTTCCTCATTTATCCTTTGTATAGCTAGTTCGTATCCTTTCCGTTGCTCTTCCCCTAAATAATCGAATGGTTCGGACAAACAAGTACTGATGCCCACGAAGGCATTGTCATCTCTATTTTCCTGAGCGGATACTGTTTGATAAATTCCTGTAAGCATAAGTATAATACCCAGAAAAGCAAACATAACAAATAAATAACGCAAATACTTTCTTTGGTATAGCATATGCACCTCTTTGTTAAAAAATTGCCTTACAATCTTACTCTAAAGATTTTACTCCTCAATCTATGTATTATAATCATATGCTTAACTAAAATTAATTCAATCCTTTTTTACCTTCTTCTTCGAAGCCTCTCAATGGATAAACGAACACTTTGTTGCATCCTGGCAATTGATTCGGCAAGCATTCCTATCTCATCTTTGCCTTTGATTTGAATTTCTGCATCAAGGTCGCCTACACTGATTCGTTCTGACACATCGGACAATGAAGTGATTCGTTTGGATATTCTATTTGCAAACCAGAAAACCACAATAAAGATAAGGATGATTACTACCGCCAGTCCAATCAGTATCAGATCCCTTGTATCTTCATAAAAGGCTAACACTCTTGTTTCAATCACTTTAGCCGGAGTAATCATGGGTTCTATTTCACTAGTTGTAGCGAGAAAATAATCTGTTTGACCAACCGGGGCTACGTACATGTATTTATCTACCGCTTCTCCCTCTTCATATCTTTGATAATAACCTCCACCTTCCTCACCTATATCTGTGTTCTCCATTATCTCCACAAATTCGGGACTTCTTTCAGTAAAATCAGTTATAGGCGAGCCTATCAACTCTCGTTCAAGATGCACTAACACCTGATAGGAGTCACTTTCTTCGCTCTGGCCATATAGAAAAGTGTAACCCGCCTCGCCCATCTTTTGAATTGCCAGTTGACGCAACGTGTGATCCATCGCGAATTCGTCCGGAGCAACCTCAGGATTCTCCTGTAGATAGACATCTATTTGTCTGGCCACATCCCTGGATTTCTGCGCAATCTGATTCATCACCGTATCCTGAACTACTTCCAGGGCTTCGCCAGTAGCCATGGACTGGAGCCTGTCCAATTGATAAAGATAGAAATAGTTACCACCCGCAAGTAAAACAATGGGAACCAATATAAACAGCAAGAACATTTTACCCCTAATGCCCAGACCTCTGGCCCGGGCTCTTGTGGCTGCTGTTCCTGAAGCCTCTCCGGATCCAGCGGCTCCTGCACCACGAGTTGCGGAAGTCTCGCTCGACGTGGTTTCTGCCTGCCCTGTTGGACTGGCTGAAACACCACTGCCGGATGCTGCCGTTTCAGTGCTTCTTGTTGTAGACTCTGACCGGCTTTCGGCTTCTTCCGGCTTCGAAACCTGCATCACATGGCCGCATTCCTTGCATTTTGCCTTTACCGACTTACCCTTGATCTTGCTTTCATCCAACCGATATCGGGTGCCGCATTCCTCGCAATTGATGATCATGTCTTCACTCCTTAACAATGAATTATATTGCTTCTCTCTTGAGCATGGGATAATTCTAACCTTGCCGTTAACTTATTTCCTCTTACTGTCTGCATTACGGCAAACGCACACTGCCTAATAACCCTTTTCTTTGATCTTGTTCAACATGTTCTGCTTGAACTCGTTTCTTTTGCCCTCTTGCTGAATCTCTTGAGACAGCTGGACTATCAGCTCTGCTGCGCGGTTTCCGGGAAAGTTGTACAAATCATATCCCAAATCTCGAGCCACATCCTCCATTAGCACGCTGGCCACGGGACCTACACTATTTACTAGTTGCGAGTGCATATAATCAATGAACTCCTTATCCACGGGAGGGGAACCAGATTCCTCGGTCTCGGCCAAACCCAACTCTAACAGCCGAGACATAACCTCGTTGGCGTCTTCCAGGAATAACCCCAGTTCACCGGCTACAGTGGCCAGATCCTTTTTTCCGTCAAGGCTCATCAAAATATTCAACATCCTCCCGTCCAAGGAGAACTCACCCAAGTCTACCTTGGTGACGCGCCTAAAGACCCTTCCGGACAGATCTCCTGATATTGGGGCCATCGACTCTGCTCCATTTTTTGGGTTTGTCCGATTTGCACTACCTAGCAAGTAGCCATCCGGAAAATTCCTTGTACGATTGACAACTTGCTTAGCTTCTTTTTTGGGGAAAGGAAACCGCTTGCTAGTTTCTGAACGGAAACTAGCTAAGGGAAAGCGATTCAGGAAAATACTTTACTTCAAATAAAGATACATAGAAGCATATCCTTCGCCTGAAGCACAAAGCAATGTCGACCCTCCCATAAGTTCTAATCAGTCCTGATGCCCTCTCTCCTGTGCCCGAATTTCACTGCGAAGAATTCGCAGCTCTTCCCGAATCAATGCCTTAAGGTCCTGAAGCTCTGTCAATATATCCTGATTAGTTACATCTTGGGCCGGAACACTGCCAGGTTCTTGGTCCGTCAATGTCTCTTCCAGGTTTTCTGCAACATTGCTTGCCTCGTTACTAACTCCGCGTCCTTCTTCAAATCCGGGTTCGCTCCTTGTGTCTTTTTCGTCTCCGGTTTTACTTTCCTCCATCTGAAACTGCCCGGAGGTTTCTCCGGACAAAGCCGCCTTGGATGCGGATTGTTCACTATCACTATCCTCCTTGACTGCATCTCTACTTGAGGATACTGGCTTAGAGCTTATTTTCTCTTTCAGCTCATTGTATTTTTCAATATTCTTATAAAGTAGCTGCTTCCTTTCCTTTTCCGATACTTCCGAGGATTCCACTATGCGTCTCAAATCTGAATAAGATGACTGCAAAAGCTTTATTGCGTAAGGATGAGTCTTCCCCTTCCTCTTGTGGATGTACTTTCCCAGGGAATAAAGGAGCTTGAAAAAGGAACTGGCCACCTTATCCTCGGCAAAACTATTGCGCAGTGACTCCACTTCGGAGAGAAAATTGGCGATATTCTCCTCCGAAAGCTCCCAATCCAGTGAAAGCATGATGGAGTCGAGATCTTGCAGCGGTGATGGAGACTGCTGATCTTCACTAGCATCACTGGACGGCTGCTGTACTCCGAATATCTCGTCCAGTCTTTTTTCCAGTTCTTCCGGAGTAATATCCTTTTCTTCTTGTGCCAAAGAGGGCCTCCTATTTCAGCTCTTGTTTCAAGTGCATGACTGTATTGGAAATAGCTTTCTTCAAAGTGGGAATAACATTATCACCCCGCAGAGCGCTAGCTGTAAAGGAAGGCGCTTGGAGTTTGGAATTCAGATCGGAGTCCAAGGTTTCATAGGAAAGCAAGGGTATGCCCTGATCATTTAGATCAATTTTATTGTACTGCATTATTACAGGTAAGTTGTACAAATCAATGTTGTATTCTTTAAGATTTTCTTCTAAATTGGAAAGCGACTCAATGTTATAATCTCTTCTAATCTCCATTGCATCGGCAACAAAAACCAAGCCGTCAACCCCTCTCAGGACTAGTTTTCTAGTAGCATTATATTTCACTTGTCCTGGCACGGTATAAAGCATAATTTTCAGGTCATAGCCCATTACCTTCCCAATATCGAAAGGCAGAAAGTCAAAAAAGAGTGTCCTATCTCCGTGGGTCTTGATGGAGACCATATCTGTCTTCAATCTATTGTCCATTTGATTGTAT
>CAYSPQ010000123.1:0-5493 GCA_964432965.1 uncultured Desulfohalobiaceae bacterium | reverse complement strand
TAAGGAGCTCCGGTGTTCTGGCTATAGGAGGCTCAACCGTAACTGGGACGCTCTATTTTGGAGCTAAGGAGAGAGTCAGATAAAATTTCAAAAAGAGCCTATCCTGAAAGGAGGCTCAGGTCAAAGCTCGCCAGGCAAACCGCATAAAAAAGGGGCTTCCAAATTTTGCCGGAAGCCCCGATATTTCCAGAGTCGGGAAGGCGGGATTCGAACCCGCGACCCCCTGCTCCCAAGGCAGGTGCGCTAGCCAGGCTGCGCTACTTCCCGAAAACGATTATCACGATAGCTAATCACGGACTAGATGACAAGCAGGGCAGAGGATCTTCTCAGCCCAGATCCACTCCTGCGATGGGGTGCCCGCAACCGCAACAATTGCCGTTTTCCACGTCGATGCCGCCTGCGGCGAAGCCACTGCGCTGGATCAGAGTCTGGCCGCACTCGGGACAGTAGGTGTTCCCCTCCTTGCGGCCGGGGACATTGCCCAGGTACACGTAGTGCAACCCCGCTTTCCTCCCGATCTCGTGGGCTATCTCCAGAGAGGAGATCGGAGTGCTGGGGGTTTGGGTCATCTGATAGCAGGGGTGAAAGCGGGAGAGGTGCCAGGGAGTTTCCGGGCCTAGCTCGTCCCGGATAAAGGCGGCGATGCCCTCTAGTTCCTGCTCTGAATCGTTCTGGCCCGGAATGATCAGGGTGGTGACCTCCAGCCACCAGCCCATGCGTTTGATCCGCTTCAGGTTTTGCAGCACCGGCTCCAAACGCGTGCCGCAGAGCTCGTTGTAGAAGTGCTCGGTATAGGCCTTGAAATCCACGTTGATCGCATCGATCCAGGGCTCCAGCTCATCCAGGCACTCGCTGCTCATGAACCCGTTGCTGACCATGACATTGGATATCCCTTCATTCTTGGCGAGCTCAGCGCAGTCGCGCATGAGCTCGTAGAACATGGTGGGCTCGTTGTAGGTGTAGGAGATGCTCTTGCATCCGTACTGCTTGGCGGCCTGGATTAGTTGGTGGGGGTTCACTGGCTCGCCTGGGATGTGACCGCCGCTTTTGGGGGACTGGGACAGGGCGTCGTTCTGGCAGAAAATGCAGAAGAAGTTGCACCCGACTGTACCGACGGAAAGACTGTGGCTGCCGGGTTGGAAATGGTACAGCGGCTTCTTCTCGATGGGATCCACGTTAGTGGCGGCAATCCGGTCCGAGACCAGGGAATACAGGGTGCCATCTTGGTTTTCCCTGACCCCGCACTTGCCGCGCTCATCCGGCTGTACCGAGCAAAAGTGGTTGCAGAGCCGGCACTGCACCGTATCATCCTTAAGTTGCTTCCACAGCCTGGCCTCTTGCATATATTCCTCCTTTCTGGACTGTCATGAAAAGTAAGCCGGCAACATAGAGATGTCAACTGACCTGCCAGGCAGGGCAAAACCATGAATGGCGTTATGGCAATTGATCCAGTGTGGAGAAGTCTCAGTGGACGACAACTGGCAATTGCCGCTTGTCTCCGAACCGTAAGGAGTCTACAATTGATTCGTGCAGGACAAACCCAAAGCCAACAGCGGAGAAGGAGATGGCCGATTACAGCCAAGCCTATAAAAAGGCAGGTGTGGACGTGGAGGCTGCGGATACTCTGGTGGAGCGGATCAAGTCCTTGGCAGCCTCCACCCATACCCGCGGGGTAGTTAGGGACATCGGCTCCTTCGGGGGCATGTTCCGCCTGGATGTCAGCGGGATGAAGCAGCCGGTCCTGGTTTCATCCACGGACGGAGTGGGGACCAAGCTCAAGCTTGCCTTTGAGCAGGACCGGCACGACACGGTGGGGGTGGACCTGGTGGCCATGAACGTAAACGACATCGCGGTTCACGGGGCCAAGCCGCTGTTCTTCCTGGACTACTTCGCCACGTCGGAGCTCAGCGTAGAGCAAGCGGAAAGCGTGGTTAGCGGCATTGCAGCTGGTTGCCGGGAAGCAGGCTGCGCCCTGCTCGGCGGCGAAACTGCCGAGGTGCCCGGATTCTATCAGCCCGGTGAGTACGAGTTGTGCGGTTTCGCCGTAGGAGTGGCAGATGACAGTCGCTTGGTGGACGGGTCCAGCATAGGTGTGGGGAACCAGATAATCGGCCTGGCCTCCAATGGAGTGCATGCCAACGGCTTTTCCCTGGTGCGCAAGTTGCTGGAGGAGGGAGGATATTCCCTGCAGGACAAGCCGCAGGGTCTGGATCGGACCCTGGGAGAGGTCCTGCTGGATCCCACCCGTATTTACACTCGCTCTGTCCTCAACCTGCTGCGTGACTTCCATGTCCGCGGGCTGGTGCACGTGACCGGCGGAGGGATCTATGACAATATACCGCGAGTGCTTCCCCGGGGAGTATGTGCCGATCTGGACTTCAACAGCTGGAGCAGGCAGCCTGTATTCGACTGGCTCAAGTCGGAAGCGGGCATCAGTTGGGAAGAGATGCTGCGGGTTTTCAATTGCGGCATAGGTATGATCCTTATCGTGGACAAAAGGGAGTGCGACGATGTGCTGCTCCGGCTGCGGGGTCTGAGAGAGGAGGCTTGGCGCATCGGGGAAGTGGCCCCCCTGGGCAGAGAAAATACCCAGGTGAGGATCAGGTTTTAAGAAGCAATTGATTACGTGCAGTGTTGGTAACCGGTTAATCGGTGCCTCAGCGGGTGGAGGGCGCGGATATTTGTCTCGGCGCCTATTGCCGGGCCCTTCTCCCCGCATGGTGGTGATTGCTGGTTTGCTTCTGTCTCAGAAGGAGCGTTTTTCCTTCTTGAGCTGGAACAGGATCTCGCCCGGATAAGTGCGGCGATCTTCTTGCGGTGTGGGTTCCCGCACTGCAGGCCATATGCCGGGGACGGGGTCGGGCCCTTCCAGTGCCGCGGGAGGCGGTTGCCTATCCAATAGTCTGGGTTCTGCTCTTATATCCACCTCCGAGTCGGTGCTGAACTCAATGGGGATATTGTTGGGGTCGAAGGAGTAAAGGGAAAGAATGAAGCCGTGGTCTATGATTTCCGAGACCCAGAAACCCGCCGCATCCAGGGAGTCGTAGAGCTGCCACAGATCCTCTACAGAAGCTGTGTCCAAGGAGACGTGGTCGAAAGCTAAGGGACCTCGAACCGGCACTCCGTGATCCCGTTCGGGGATCTTTTCCACCTCTGGCCATTCAAAGAATCCGATCATATCCGTATCCGAAACCCGGAAAAAGTAGTGTCTGAAGCCTGGGCGGCCCGCTCCCAGCAAAAGCCGCAACCCCAGCAGATCCCTCCAGAACCTGATTGTCTCCTCTATGTCCGAGGTGGCAAATACCAGGTGATTGATGCCGGTATAGCTTGGCATATTACATCCCGAAACTTAATCAGTTTATCCGTCAAAGCCGTGTTTGACTCCATCTCTCCTCTCAA
Organism: uncultured Desulfohalobiaceae bacterium; assembly: GCA_964432965.1. Lineage (GTDB taxonomy): Bacteria > Desulfobacterota > Desulfovibrionia > Desulfovibrionales > Desulfothermaceae > JAIPDU01. The sequence continues at coordinate 2,094 of CAYSPQ010000123.1, read as the reverse complement.
GCCAGTCATGCATTGCCTTGATCCAGAACAAGCAAGAGGTGCTAATATATTGACATGATTCAGTGTTTATCTTGAAGGTGACCAACGCAGCCAATTTGGTTTGAGACCCCCTTTTCCGGAGGTTAGAAATACAATCTAGCAGACTAAGAGCACCGCCACAAGCTAGCAAGGAGGGCAGACATGACGAGCAGGGAGCGCTCCGCAAGAGGCCCCCGGATAAGGGAGCACGACGGGGTGATGGAAATCGGGAGCAAGGTGAGCATGTTGGGCACCAGCTTGCCGGTTTTCCTATATTGGGTGGACGGACTCCTCATAGATACCGGAGCCTATCGGATGAGGCGGGAGATGCTGCCCTTTTTACGGAGCCAGCCCCTGGAAAGAGTGGCCCTGACCCATACCCACGAGGATCACAGCGGTCTGGCCCCTTACCTGCAAAGGGAGAAGGGGCTTGTTCCCACCGTTCCGGAAGAGTCCGTGAAACAGGTCGAGCGCAGAGCAAAGCTGCCGCTGTACAGGCGCTTGTTTTGGGGGCCAAGAAAAGCCTTTCGGGCTAGCGCCCATCCGGAGGTTATTCGAACCAGGAATTTCTGTTTCCGAGTGCTTCAAAGTCCGGGCCATACCCGGGAGCACGTGTGTTTTCTGGAGGAGTCCAAGGGATGGCTCTTTTCCGGGGATCTGTTCGTGCGCAGCAGGCCGGGCCTGTTTTTCGCCCAAGAGTATGTGGCAGACATGATCCGAACTCTGCAAAGCCTTGCGCAGGTGAACTTTGAGTATCTGTTCTGCGGCCATGCAGGCATGGTGGCAGAGGGGCGGCAAGCACTGCGGCAGAAGCTGGATTATCTATTGGAGATGAAGGAGGCGGTGCAGCACTATCGCCAGTTGGGATATTCCCCGGAGCAAACGGATAGGATTTTATTTCCCCATAAGCCACTGATGAATCGGATTTCCATGGGGGAGTGGTCCTCTCTGAATATGGTGCATGGATTGTACAAGATGACAGAGGACAGGGGAAGGGAAGAGCAATAGGGAAGAAGATGAAGGAAGATGGTGGGGAGCAAAAGGGGTTGAACAGTGTTTATAGTTTTTCTCCCCTCTCCTCCGGCATCTGGTAAATGATTTGAAAAGCCGGGCCCCGCGGGGCCCGGCTTTGATATTTTAAGGCGCGATTGCGGCGAGGGATTAATACATGCCCATGCCGCCCATTCCGGGGGCTCCGCCGCCACCGCCGCCTTCTTTCTCTTCCGGCTTCTCCGTGATGGTGGCCTCGGTGGTCAGCAACAGGGAAGCGATGGAGGATGCATTCTGCAGGGCAATGCGGGCCACCTTCTTGGGATCGATCACGCCTGCCTGAATCAGATCCTCGTATTCTCCGGTGGCAGCGTTGAAGCCGTAACCCTCTTTTTCCCTGAGGATGCGCTCCACGATAATGGAGCCCTCGTATCCGGCGTTCTCGCAGATCTGGCGGGTGGGCTCGCTAAGGGCCTTGCGCACAATTTCCACTCCGGCGCGCTCGTCGTCGTCGGCGGGCTTGACGTTGTCCAGGCTGTCCAGGCACCGGACAAAGGAGACACCGCCGCCGGGCACAATGCCTTCCTCAACAGCCGCACGGGTGGCGTTCAGGGCGTCCTCCACGCGGGCCTTCTTTTCCTTCATTTCGGATTCGGTGGAAGCGCCCACGTTGATTACCGCGACGCCGCCCACGATCTTGGCCAGGCGCTCCTGCAGCTTCTCGCGGTCGTAGTCGGAAGTGGTTTCCTCGATCTCGGTTCGCAGTTGCTTGACGCGAGCCTTGATGTCTTCGGGTTGGCCCTGTCCGTCCACGATGGTGGTGTTCTCCTTGTCCACGACAACCCGCTTGGCGAAGCCGAGCTGATCGATGGTGGCGTTCTCCAGCTTTACGCCCACGTCCTCGGAAATCATTTCTCCGCCGGTCAGGATGGCTATGTCCTGCAGCATGGCCTTGCGCCTCTCGCCGAAGCCGGGAGCCTTGACCGCGCAGACATTCAGGGTGCCGCGGAGCTTGTTCACCACCAGGGTGGCCAGGGCTTCGCCCTCGATGTCCTCGGCGATAATGAGCAGAGGTTTGTTCTGTTT
>CAYSPQ010000122.1:0-5561 GCA_964432965.1 uncultured Desulfohalobiaceae bacterium | reverse complement strand
AATAAAATCCCGCTTGGAGCGACTGGACACACGACAAGCCTATCTGGAAAGGCGAAAGGAAGAACTGCAACAAATTTACCACGCCGTGAAACCCGTGGAGCTAAGCGGCATGGAAAATTTTGCCGGAGACAGTGATCTGGCTATGGGCATGCTTTTGCGGGGCAGTCTGAGTGCGGACATGGAACAGGAACTGGCCCGTGTCCGCGAAGAACTGAACCTGGGCCTGCAAGAACGACGTCTGGAGTTGCAGGCTAGGCTAGAGGACAATCTGAGACGAATAAATGAGGCACAACGTCAAATAAACGAGAGACAGACTGAATTAAACCAATTCGATAATGAGATTGAACGTAGAATTAAAGCTCAGGAACGCCTAATAAAAGAAAAGCAAGTAGACATGGATCAATTTGAAGCCAAATTCGAACGTCGTATTCGAGAAAAAGTACAGGCAGTGGAAGAAAAGGAGTTCCGATTAGACAGGCTCGAAAGTGATTTCCAGCGCGAGTTGCAGCGCAAGCAGCAGGAAATCCGGGCCTTGGAGAGCCAAGCCCAGGAGTTTCAACCCACCAATGCCTTGGCTGTTGCTGTGCCCTACGAACAGATAGGTAGAGGAGGATCTCTCATACTCTCTCTGTCCGGGGTGCTTGGTCTTATGCTGGGTGTCTTCGGCGCTTTTCTAGCCGAATTCAACAGCAAGGCCATGCAGGTAGCCAGAGAGCGCAAAAAGCAACAATAGCCCCACTATGACCAAACTGATCAACTATTGATTCTGGTTGGTGCCAGTCACGGATGCGATACTTCTCGCTGAGGAGCTTATCCCGGAATGCTCTCCCCATGATACCGAGTCCGTCCTTGGTCCGAATGCAGAGCCGGATTCAACAGTGGGCACCCTTCGGAAAAAGGCAAGCCTGCCAAGATCCTGCCTCTGCCGGACAAGTTCGGCTAGGATTAACCCTGAGCTTTGCAAATATGCTTGCCCAGTTTTTCTACCAGCAAGGACAAGGTACAGTGGCGGAAAGTATTGCCAAGGCCCCAGGCACAGCTTGACATACTAGTCTGTGAATATTCTGCCACGCCGCAACCAGAAAGATAGCAAGAAGCCCCCGCATACAACAGGTAACAAAAGACAGAGGACAGCTCACTTTACAATTGCCACCGGGACCGGCTCTAAAGCTAACCGACAGAGCAAAAACCCAATTCAGGGAACACATGAACCATCGCATCGATTTCGACGAACTATTTCTTCAGCTAAACCATCTGCCCGATTTTGCCCAGTGGATATTCCATCCCGGAATGCTCTTTGATTCGCGCAGGAAATGGTGGACACAACAGGGATTGCGCAAGAGCGCCCATGAGGGGATAGATTTTTGCCTGTACGCAAATCAGCGCGGCTCTATCCGTTCCTTGGAGCCTGGAGCGCGAGTTCCCGCAATGGAGCAGGGCACCGTGGTTTCTATGCAGAAGGACCTATTGGGAAACACTGTTTTTGTTCGCCACGACACATTTTCCCCTGACGGCTGGCCGCTTTGCTCCATTTACGCCCATGTGCAAATTCATGCCCAGATAGCCCCCGGCAGCGAAGTCAGCCCCGGTGATTGCCTTGCTTCTGTGGCAGCTCCGGACAAGTTTATTGCCGGTATGCTACCCCATCTTCACCTCTCTCTGGCCTGGATTGATCCCGCCCGTCTGTTGGACTCCGGCCCGGATTGGGAGATGATCAACTCCCGCACCGGCCTGCAATTAGTGGACCCCATGCGCTTTCTGAGCTGCAGCCACCAAGTGAAGGATCCTTCCCCGCACCAAAATTGATCCCCAACCCAACCTTGCTTCCTTGAGGCTGCCCCGATGGTGCGGATTGTGTAATCTTCCGCTGCCTGTTATTGTATTTAGGCTCTGCGCACAAATGTAAACCTCGACGGCGATTATTTTCCGGAATCCTCCTTATAAAGCAAGCCCCCAACTCTATGAAGAAAACCATCCCTTTTACCCTGGCTCTTTTATTGCTTTGGGTTTCCCCGGTCACTGCGGTGCACGTGGATCTGCCCGGGGAGGTCGCCCGGGGGCAGCCCTTTTGGGTAGAACTGGAATCGGACAGGCAACCTTTGGGCCTGGAGATATCCTGGCTGGACAGAAGCTTTGTAATGCCTTCCGAACTACCGGGAAAGCAAAAAATCCTCCTGGGAGCCGGTCTGGAGCGCGAAGGCAGGCAATCCCTGGAATTGAGCTTTTACTGGAGGGAGCACAGGCAGAAGAAGAGATACGAAATTGAGGTAGAGGACAAGGAATATCCTGAACAGCATCTTACCTTGCCCGAGGAAATGGTGGAGCCTCCCCGGGAAAAGCGCTATAGAATAGCCCGGGAAAGACAAAAGCTCACCTCTGCTCTCAACTCCTTTCGCCTGGAAAGATACTGGGACGGGGATTTCAGCCTCCCTGTACACGGGGAAGTCAGCTCTCCCTTCGGAGTAGAGAGATATCTTAATGAAAAGCCCAGATCGCCCCACAAGGGGGTGGATCTGCAAGGAGACAAGGGCACTCCGATAAAATCAATAGCTGCGGGACGGGCCACCCTGACCGGGGACTTCTACTTCGGCGGCAAAACCGTGGTCGTCGATCACGGACAGGGCATGCACTCCCTGTATATGCACCTAAGCGAAATAAGGGTGCAGGAGGACGAATTCGTGCAACAAGCGGAGCTGATCGGAGAAATGGGCATGACCGGCAGGGCCACGGGTCCGCATCTGCATCTGGGAACCTATGTCCTGGGCGAGGCTGTGGACCCCATGCTTTTGCTGGAGGAAGAATAGGGCTTGCCGAAGCTTGCTTTGTCTTGACATTTCGCGACCTTAGTGCATATTTTAAAATTCATGGAGCGACAACATGACCCTTAATACGGATTCCTTTCTTCCCGTACTAAGGATTTGCCCGAATTGGGCTGGCAACTTAGAGGCCCGCCCCCTCTTCAGCTATTACTCCGCATAGACACCGGTCGCTCTAGCCTGTAAAACAAAATTAAAGGCTGTCCGCACAAACACTCTTCTCCCCAGGAAGGTCCCGCTTGGATTTACACACCATATCCCGCCTGAGACGATTCAGAACCATAGTTTTCATACTCTTCAAATACGGCTTCGGAGATGTCATCTCCAGGCTGGACCTCCCCAACAAGCTTATTCCCTTTCATTCCAGAAGACAGGCCAAGCACGAGCTGGGGACCTATACCCGCATCCGGTTGGCCCTGCAGGAACTGGGACCCACCTTCATAAAGCTGGGACAGCTGCTCAGCCTGCGAACAGACTTGATCCCCGTGGGGCTGGCCCAGGAGCTAAGCCAATTGCAAGCCAGCGTCCCCCCCGAGGGGTTTTCCTCCATCAGGCAGCAAATAGAGAAGTCCTTGGAGGTTCCCCTGGAAAACGTGTTTTCCGAATTTCAGGAGGAGCCCATGGCTGCCGCCTCCCTAGCCCAGGTCCACCAGGCGGTTCTGCGGGAGAACGGGGACCGGGTTGCCGTCAAGGTGCAACGTCCCGGCATTATGCAGATAATCCGGGACGATCTGCGCATACTGGAGGGCCTGGCCCAGCGGGCCCACGACCGATTGGAAAATCTGCAGGTGTACAATCTTCCCCGCGTTGTGCAGGAAATAAAGCGCCTTTTGACCCAGGAGCTCGACTTCCGGCGCGAGGCCCGCAACATCAGACTGGCAAGACACAACTTCCGCGAAGACCCCGCCTTGACCATCCCGCATGTCTACTCCGAGCAGAGCTCGGCCCAGGTTCTTGTCCTGGAGCTGATCCAGGGACAGAAGCTCTCGGAAGCAGCTTACAGCCAATCCCTGGAAACGCGGAAGTACCTGGCCCACAACTGGATAAGAGCTGTTCTGAAGCAGATCCTGGAAGACGGCTTCTTTCACGCGGATCCCCATCCGGGGAACATTTACATCCTTTCCTCCACCAAGTACAGCCTTCTGGACTGGGGCATGGCTGGCCGCATGACTCCACAGACCCGCCTGAGGCTGATCGATCTCCTGGAAGGCATAGTATTGCGTGACAGCACCAAGATCCTGGATCTCGTCCTGGACTTCACCGAGTTCCGCCCCGACCTCGATCGCGACGCATTGCACCGGGAAATAATGGACATATTGGACGACTACTACTCACTTCCCCTTAAGGAGATAAACATAGGTCAGCTCCTGAACTCCATTACGGAGATCCTGCGCCAGCACAGACTGTATCTTACCATGGACTTCTCCGTGTTCATCAAGGCAGTGGTCACCAGCGAGGGCACGGCCAGGCTGCTCTATCCGGATCTGGACGTAATCGGCGAGGCCACCCCCTATATTGTCAATCTGGCCAAGCAGAAGTACTCCCCGCGCAATCTCTTGCGCAATCTGCGCAGCAGCGCCCGCAACCTGTGGAGACTCCAGCGGGATCTTCCCCAGCAGATCAACACCATAATGGGCAAGCTGGAACGAGACGAGCTCACAGTGGGTTTCGAGCACAAGCGCTTGGAGGGCATGCGTCGCACCATGGACCAGGTTGCCAACAGGCTTGTTCTGACCTTGATTACCGCTTCCATGATCATCGGCTCCTCCATGATCATCACTACCGGGATCGAGCCCTTTATCTTCGGCTACCCGGCCCTGGGGCTGATCGGCTATCTCATCTCCGGGCTATTCGGCTTATGGCTGATAGTGGACGTCCTGCGCAGACGCAAGTATTAGCCGCATCCGAAAACAAATCTGTGTCCGGCTAATCCCGAACCAGGCTAAACTCAAGGGCCACACTACCCACAAAGACTCCATGCCTGCCCAGGCCCAGGCACAACTAAGCGGGAAAACATGAATTGAAATCGTGGCTTAGTGTGCTGACAGCTCAATAAGTTGAACACATTTTCCTACACCTAAACTGAGCGGTTTTATCACTCAGCTTAGGTGATCTGCTTGATTTTATTAAACATTTGCAATCGTCCTGCGATATCCATTGGGTGATAAAGGCTTTTTTTACAAGCCTTGTGTGAGTCGCGGCAATCGGGGTTTGGGGGCGTAGCCCCCAAAGAAGACACATGATGGAACCGCTAAATTGAGGCTACAAAAAAGTGGAGGCTAATGTGCTGGAACGACAAGAGGCTTTAAACCTATTGCGGAGCCAAGACTGCGAGGAAAATCTCTTGACTCACTGTTTGCAAACAGAGGCCATAATGACTGATCTGTCGGCTCACCTGGATGAAGACCCACAACTTTGGGGCCTTACTGGACTGCTCCACGACCTCGACTTTCCCTGGACCCAGTCCGAGCCGGAAAAACACGGCCTCGTGGCAGCCCAGATGCTGCAGGACAAGCTGCCCGAGTCCGCCCTGCAGGCAATCAGGGCCCACAACGCGGAACAAAATGGCGCTGCTGCGCCAGAGACAAAGCTGGACTTCGCCTTGCGCTGCAGCGAATCCGCCACCGGGCTCATAAGCGCCAATGCCCTGGTCCGTCCCCAGGGCATGCAGGGCATGAAGCCCAAGAGCCTGAAAAAGAAGATGCAGGACAAGAGCTTTGCGGCACATGTGAGTCGGGAGAAGAT
>CAYSPQ010000121.1:3162-5597 GCA_964432965.1 uncultured Desulfohalobiaceae bacterium | reverse complement strand
GATCCTTCGGCGTTCGGGACGCCGGTACCCGAATTCAAATTTCGGCGGGCCCATCCCATTTCTCCAAATTTATCTAAGTATATATAGAAAGAAAATAAGATAGAATAAAGATTTTTTGAAAAGAGTTCATCATCCTTGTTTAGCCTATAGAAGACCAGTCTCCGTCAGGTACTTCGTCATAGATGTTCTGCTCTTCGCTTTTTTCCTCGCTCTTCTGTGCGGCGGACCTTATCTTTTTGATTATCTTCTCCTTTTCGAAGAGCCAGTAATGTATCCTCCACTCTCTACCGTCGTAAAGGGTTGTCTCTTCACGCTCAGTGGTCAGGAGGCCCGCATCTTCCAGCATGTAGAATACGTCGCGGTCTTCTTGTTCTAAAATATTATCGATTATCCTGTCATTGAACCCAAAAAAATTCAAAACATGTTCAGCCATCATCTGGGCTGCACTGGTCTCCATACCGTCCTCGTCGATACTGTTTTTTATGGCAGTCGTAAGTTCGTTGACCTTTATCGGTTCTGGTGAATCATCATCATATCGAATAAATCCATCATCATTTACTTCAGCCATAGTATTGAGTCCTCTTAGCTTATCTGTTAAGTAATTTTGCCCTTTATAGTATAAATAGTTTGTGCCATTTGATTGGCGAAAGAACGTTTAAAAAGGGAAAACTTTTATCAAGTAGTGTTTTGAGCTCTGATTTTCAGTCGAACAATCTTTCGACCATCCATTCTTCGTCGAAATCGACTAGATCGTCGTATCCCTCTCCAGTTCCGACAAAAAGCATAGGCCTACCTACGGCGTGTCCTATCGACAATGCGGCACCACCCTTGGCATCTGCATCTATCTTTGTCAATATCACACCGTCTATACCGACCGAGTTCTCGAACTCCTTTGCCTGTTCGACGGCATCACTCCCCGCTAAAGCGTCGCCGACGAATATTATCATATCTGGTTCGGCGACCCTCTTTATTTTTTCCATCTCACTCATCAAATTCTTGTTGGTCTGCATCCTACCAGCGGTGTCTATGAGAACAATATCTTTTCCCCTGGCCTCTGCATGTTCAAGGGCATCATAGGCTACGGCAGCCGGATCACTTCCCTGGGAATGCTTTATGACTTTAGCCCCGAGTTTGTTACCGTGTTCTTGAATCTGTTCTAAAGCACCCGCTCTAAAAGTGTCCGCAGCAGCTAAAACACAGCTGAAACCCTGTTCCTGCATCCTTTTACCTATTTTGGCTATAGTGGTCGTTTTTCCCGTCCCGTTCACGCCGATGAACATTATAGAGAAAGGTTTCTCTGCGTTTTTAACCCTTTTATCAAAATCGATCTTTTCAGTTTTAAGAGCTGATTTCACGGCCTTTTTCAAACTGGCTTCGACCACTTCTTCCAGCTCGTATTTCCGACTTATCTTCCTTCCTATCAGGTCCTCTTTCACTCTTTCTTGGATCTCATCGACCACAGGAAGGGCAACATCGGCTTCGAGAAGAGAAACTTTAAGGTCCCAGAGGATATCCTCTATCTTGCTTTCTTTTATCTTGGAACCCCACCCGTTTACGAATGCTTCATCGGGTTCTCCTTCGATCTCTTCTTTGCTGGATTTTGTCAACCCAGATAATTTATTTTTTAGTTTATCGAACATCTTTTCTCTCGGTCAGGACTTGTGTTTATTGTATGACCTGTCCTCCACCTTGGGCCTGCTGTTGTTGCTGCTGAAGTTCCTGATATTCCTTTCTTAATTCCTGTTCTAACTCTTGAGCATTTTGGTTGAGTTCTTCGATCTGGTTTTCTAATTCTTCTTTGTTTTCCTTGATTTTATCCTTTTTCCTCTCGACGACCTCTAAGGCGTCCTCTATTTTCCTCTCGGCAGAAAGATCAGATCCGAGCCCGATAAGGACTTGTTCATTATCTGTGATCTTGGAGTGTACGTAAGAGTCCGCCCCTATAGGTACCATTATTTCGGTCCCTTCTTCTTTCTCCTGGTATTTGTTCATCGTCTCTTTTGCCTCGTTATGCTCCTCGATAAGATCTTCTACCATCCCGACCTGTTCTTGAAGCATCTCGATCTGAGATTTCATCTGTTCTAGCCTGTTCGCCTTCTGCTGTAATTCCATCTGATTAACCATTATCTTCATTCCTCCGCTTCTATCTTTTGCTGTATAAGATCATCTTACACTTCATCCTCATCGACTTTTTCAGAATCGTATATCTTTATATTTGTTCTCTTCACTCTGTGTTTACTTCCAAACAAGGAATAAACTTTTTCTATGGCTTCTTCTTCGTTATCGCTTATCACTTCTTTTGAAAAACGCTGCCATTCACCTTTATCTTTGCTCATCCTAAATTTTCCCATTACTCTGTGTACCTTCATCATCGTGCACCTTACTCTTTATGAGGATTCTGTATGTGCTGTTAAGGCCGTGGGGTCTTCTAGATT
>CAYSPQ010000121.1:0-3152 GCA_964432965.1 uncultured Desulfohalobiaceae bacterium | reverse complement strand
TAAACTTTCCCATCACCTTGTGTACTTTCATCATCATTCACCTTAGCTGATTATGAGGATTCATTATGTGCTGATAAGGCCGAGGGGTATTAAAAATTAACCCTGTTGTTCCCTTGCAAATCTAGCCTCAAAAATATATAGCACTTCGTTCAGTCTAACTATCGGGGTGAGATGGGTTTGGAGAAGAAACTAAAAAGAAAAGATCCGTCCACCAAACGGGGCAGGTATTCTTTTGATCGTTTTTTGGACTTTGACACTGCTTGGTTTATTTGAATTCGACTTGGGGTTTTTCGGGATTCTACTGGTCTTCACAGCAGTTTACTTACTCTTATTAGCTATGATCACCAAAGTGGGCAAAACTATAGCTACTGATATGGATTCAAAAACCGGTCCCGACAGATATGGGATTTGATGATCTAAAAATCATTGTAATCCATTCCTATCTGAAAGCTCACAGACTCTAGTAACAACAATACATATATATCACATATACCTAAAAACCCATTAGTCGCGGGTTCTCAAGACCCGCAGGAGATGTGCCCACATTTGGGTGAATCCATAAACGGTAATCAACGTGATATCATGGCAGAAGATGTTGTAGGCGAAGATGAGGAAGAAGAATCGATGGAAACTTATCCCAGCATGTACAAATATATAGAGAAGGCCTGGGAGCAACCGAAAGAAGGCTATCTCAAAGAGTTACAGAGACAAAGGCTAAAGCAGGGGAGAAGAGACGATAATTTCAAAAGGATAGAAAGACCTACCAGGTTAGATAGGGCTCGAAAGTTGGGTTATAAGGCTAAACCCGGTTTCGTTGTTGCAAGAGCGAAGGTCAGGAGAGGAAATCTGAGAAAAACTAGACCCACTAGAGGTAGAGGACCCAAAAGGATGGGTGTGAAGAAGATAACACCTAACAAGAATCTGCAGTGGATAGCTGAAGAGAGGACTTCAAGGCGTTATCCCAACTTGAGAGTATTGAACTCTTATTGGGTCGGAGAAGACGGCCGGAGAAAATATTTTGAAGTGATCATGGTAGATCCCGATCATCCCTCTATAGAGAACGACTCAGATATAAATTGGATATGCGAGAAGGATCAGAAAGGAAGGGTATTCGATGGAAAGACTTCAGCAGGTCAGAAAGCTAGAGGCCTGAGAAGTAAGGGTAAAGGCGCAGAGAAGTCAAGACCCTCGAAGGATAAGAATTCCTGATAACCCTAATAGTCTAGATCCTCAAAATCCGTGAAAGGCTCCTTGGGAGCTTTTTTGGGATCTTTTATATATTCCAGATCTTCTTCTTTTATATTTTCCATAGAGTACTCGTCATTCAGGGCATTTTTCACTCTTTCTTTTAGCTCCTCTAAGTTCTCGCCTTTGAGAGCGGATATCTTCAATCTTTTTGAATCAGATTTTTCCAAGTCTGATTTATTTTCGATCTCGATAAATTCGACCTCAGAAAATTCTTTTTTGATCTCATCACAAAGTTTTTCCTGTACATCCATCGGATACCCGCAGGTCTCCGTTGGATCAAAGATAAATATTATGAGGTCTGCTAGACTCTCTAACGCACTGACGGCCTGCATCTCTATGTCGTTACGCTCTTCTTTGGGACGATCTAACATACCCGGCGTATCTAGTAATTGGCATTTTCTATATCCTAAGAAGAAGTGACCTATGCCGACCTCTTGAGTTGTAAATGGATAAACGTCGATCTTCGGTTTTCCGCTAGAGATCTGTGAAACGAGTTCTGATTTACCCACGTTGGGGTATCCTGCTACCACTACGGTTGGATATTCTGGCCTTATATCGGGTAGCGAGTTCAGTTTAGATCTTGCGTCTTTCAAAAAATTGAGATTTTCATCGACTTGTCTTAAAAAAGAATCGGTCCTAGCATAGGCTTTTTTCCTCACTCGGTCTATCTCGTCTTCTTCCTCTAGAGAAACGACTTCTCTAGCCGCTTCCATCAATGTTCTCTTAGCCCTTCTTTTAGCCCAATTTATAGCACCTAACGACTTCTTGAGTTCATCTACCCCGATTATGATATCGATGATATCGAAATAGAACTTTGGTAAGGTTTCCAGTGTAGGAAATTCATCTTCATATCTTCCTATAGTGTCTTCTATTATATGTGCTACTGTATTCAATTTGACCGAGGCCGTTTTTTTCTTTCTTTCGACCCTGTCTTTTGACTCTTTTCTTTTTTTCGAAGCTCGGCCAAAGGCTTTATCTAGTATCTCATCCGCATCCATGATCGGCGTGATATTGAAATCCATGGTTTTCGTATCTACAGGGTGGTGAATAAGGTTAACGGTCCTTAGATATATTGCATTTAGTGGTGTTCTTAAAGGAAATAGTTAAAAAGGAGTAGGTTTTTCCATCTCATAGGTGCTCCAAATGGAAGAAGGAGATCTTATCTACGTGGATTACGATATATGGGTAATGCCTGATGACGAAGACCAAGAACCCACTCTGTTCGATACGACTGATGAGGAGAAGGCAAAAGAGGAAGAAATATTCGATGAAGAATCGATGTATGGTTCTCGTCCTGTCGTTATCGGGGGAGAAAACATAGCTGAAGGGTTCGGTGATGCTCTAAAAGAAGCAGATATCGATGAAAATAATTCTGTTGAGGTCCCGCCAGAAAAAGGGATAGGCAATAGAGACCCCGAAAAGATAGAGCTCTATAGCAGGCGAGAGATGGAAAGAAGAGACATCGAACCAGTCGAGGGAAAGCAGGTAGAGATAGATAATAGAAGAGGCAGGATAATCCAGGCTACTGCAGGTAGGGTAAGGATCGATTTCAATCATCCTTTAGCTGGTAAAACCTTGAGATATGATTTCAAGATAACGGAAAAGCCAGAAGACCCTGAAGAAATAGCTGAAGCCATACTTGAGATGGATTACCAAAAAGCCGATTATGTAGTCGAAGATACTGATGATGGCATCGACATAATACTTCCCGAGCAGTGTAAATACGATCAGAATTGGTTCGTCGCTAAATATAGGATAGTCGGCGATCTGAGAGAGCATTTAGATGCGGAAAAGATCCGCTTTATCGAAGAATACGTAGAGAAAGACGAAGGAGATATAGAAGAAGAATTCGAAGAACTCGAGGAAGAGACCGAAGAAGAATTAGAGGGATCTGGAGAAGAAGA
>CAYSPQ010000120.1:0-5651 GCA_964432965.1 uncultured Desulfohalobiaceae bacterium | reverse complement strand
TTACTTGATTATAAGAATAACTTGGACTTCAAAGTGTGATCAACAAACTGCGATTGCTTGCCCCAGGAGGAAGCTTCAATTATGACCAGCCAGGAACCATACAATTTTAACCTCGCCAACAACATTTTCAGATTTCCGGTCCGTCTCTCTGGTGGAGAGGAGCAGCCGCCATGTTCTGCGGAAGGTAAAATTCCCCAGGCTGCAGCTCCCGCGAAGCACTGTATCCGGAGCAGACCAGGAACCCCCGTATCTCGGTGCACAGATCGCAGGCATTCAGATAACTCTCCTTCTGCGGACTGTAACCCCATTGCCTCTCGGCAAGTTGATAAAGGCCCTTTACTCCCTCGCGAAAAAGAATACTGAGCAGGGGATACTTCTCCTCGGTCAGGGGATGACCCAGATCCTGCACGTCTATGGCCAGTCCTGCGCACAGACCCGGGATATAGTTTTCGTAGAGATCAAGGTGAAAGTGCCCGGTGGATAAAAGATCCCGGCTGCAGTCCCGGCTCTCCGCGAGGATCCGCTCGGGCTCCTTTCCGGCCAGTAACGGCCGGAAGGTCTCCAGGGCGCGTCCACCGAAGTGTACCCAGTAGCGCCGCAAAACCTGAAGGGGATAATCCCGGCCGAAGACTTCCCTGTATTCCTGCAGGGAGTGCGGACGGTCCGGATCGAAAGCGGATAAATCCCGCCACAAGTCTTCCACCCAGGGTATCACCCGAACCTTGGCTTTCTCCGCCGCCCGCAAGGCACCCTTTATTTTGGCTGCGGGGATGTGCTCGTTGTGAAAGGGGCTGATAGAGACGAGCAGGGTGTGCAGTCCCCGCCCGCGCAGCTCCCGGAGCATGTCCACGGCGGAATCCTCCTCCCTGAACCAGGAGGCATTGGTTTCCACGTAATCCAAGCCCATGCCGGCCTTGCTCATTCCCTCAATCACCCGCCCCAAAGCCACGGGCTGCAAAAGAGGCTCGCCTCCGCCCACGTGCACGGACCCGCAGCCCAGGGATCTCACCGAATGCAAAATATCCTCTGCTTTGTGCGGATCAATGTAGTCCCTGCTCCGGGAAGGGCTGCAGTTGTACAGGCAGTGCCGGCAGCGGGAGGGACAGTAGTAGTTGGTGATCAGTCCTCCGGAAAGAAGCCGTTTTATATGCAAATTACCCATGACTCAGCCACCTGGCCGTCTTTTGTCTCAGTCAATTCCTCTTCTCTACCTTGACCCTGCCTCAGCCGGAAACAAATCCTCTCTAGACCCGGAATTGTTCTGGATAGCATCCTACACCTACTAGGGCCGAAAAGCCAAGCACAGCACACGACTCAGCTTATCCGGCTTGAGGAGCTATATAGCGCGAGTTGAAAAGAAGCTTGGATGACTAGCGCTTCTTCCGGAGAGCGGCAGGGAAGGCTCCAGATCCGGGGTCCGGAAAGAACTGGAAAGGAATCTTGGCGAAAACGGATCATGCTTGGAGGGATGTCAGTAGATGGCGGGAGGCGAACTATAGGGTGTCCCGGATCTTCGAACAAGCCGAGGTAAGCCACCTAACCGTTCTTTCCTTGGAATTACCCTGTTGCTCCGGACTGGCGAGAATAGTGAAACAGGCCAGAAAGATAGCCAGCTCTAATGTGCCGATAATCAGCGTAGTGCTGACTCTCGGCGAAGAGGCAAAACAGGAAGAGAGGCTTTAGTCCTAGGGCTTGAACATCTCGAAATAGCGCCCTGTTTACAGTTTATCGGCTGCCAGGGCGGCACCCAGCAGAGCGGGCTGCTCGTGCATGATCACCTTCACGGGGATCTCCTGCATAAGTTGGCGAAAACGCCCCTTGCGGCAAAAGGCCAGCAGGAAACGCTCCCAAGGTCGCTTGGGCAAAATGCGGGGGGCAATCCCTCCGGCCAGATAGAGACCTCCCCGGGTAGTAGCGGTCAAGGCAAGATTGCCGCAAATGCTGCCCAGGATGCCCACGTACATCTCCAGGGATTCGACGCACAAAGGATCATGCCCCTGCATACCGGCTTCTGCTATCACCTGAGGCGGATCCTCTTTTTTCAGCTGCTCCGCAAGCCAGGGTGGTGGCTGATATCCAGCCTCTTCCTGTAAAAACTGGTATATGGCCCACAATCCCGGGCCAGAAGCCACCCTTTCCAGGCTTACGTGGTCGTGTCTTTTGTGCAGAAAATGCCAAAGACTCACCTGTCTTTGCGAGACTGGAGCAAAGTCTGCGTGCCCTCCTTCCGAAGCCACGGGAAGAGGACCTTCCGGAGTCGGAATAAGCAGGGCCTGCCCCAGTCCGGTCCCCGGGGCAACCAGCCCCGCGGGCCACTCCCCATGCACAGGGCGATCCTGCAAGGATAGCAGCTCACCTTCCTCTAAAGAGGGAACCGCCCGAATTGTGGCCTCCAGATCGTTTAGCAGCCTCACCCTGGAACAACCTAAACTGCGGGCCAGGGAGTCTTCCGAGACCATCCAGGGCAAATTTGTGGTGCGGCAGCGCCCCTGGAAAACGGGCCCGGCCACACCCAGGCAGACGGCAGAGATGGAAGCGGAATGCTTCTGGAGGAACTCCTTTACTATCTCCTCCGGAGAGGAATACTTTCTGCTGGGATAAACCTCCCGCACACGCGGCACCGGCCGAGGATTTTGCCGCTCGTAGAGCCCGAGACGGGCATTGGTCCCTCCAATATCGCCCACCAGGAGCATGGACTTTTCACTTTTTCTACCCATATACTTCCACCCCTTCCGGCACACTGGTTTTGTCTCTGCTTGACCAGCCTTTGAAGAGACCCATAAAATACATCAATCGAGCGATTCCATCTATTTTTTCTTTGGGGGCTTTGCCCCCAAGCCCCCATTGTCGTGGCTGACTACGAGTCTTGTAAAGAAAGCCTTCATCACCCGATGGTTGCCTAAGGATTAATGGAAATATCCATGAATATCAGGCAGAGCACCTAAACTGAGCAATAAAACCGCTCAGTTTAGGTAATAATTACCATAGTGCCCATGTAATTGAGCAAAAGCCAACCAGAGGAGCCCAGCATGCTAAATGTTTACGAGGAGCCGAGCTATCGCAATAAGCGCCATGTCTTTACCGATCGCTACAATGCAGGAGAACTCCTTGCCCGCTTCCTGCAACCGCATCTGCACGGCCTAAGCCCCGCAACGGTGCTGGCCATCCCCTCGGGAGGCGTTCCCGTGGGCTTGACCGTAAGCCAGCATCTCAGCCTGGACTTTGACCTGATTCCGGTGCGCAAGGTGCAGATTCCCGGCAATCCGGAAGCAGGATTCGGCGCAGTCGCCCTGCAGGGACAGATATTCTTCAACCAGTCCTTGCTGAGGCAACTCAGGCTGAGCCAGGAGCAGATCGAGCAGCAGGTGGAAAAAGTCCGCAGCGAGCTCAGAGAGAGAAATGAAGCCTTCAGGGCAGGAGCCCTCCTACCCGATCTCTCGGAGAGAACAGCCTTGCTTGTGGATGACGGTCTGGCTTCCGGATACACCATGATAGCCGCCATGGACACCGCCCGCAAACAGGGGGCAACAAAGGTGGCGGTTGCCGTGCCCACAGCACCCCTGCATTCTCTGGAAAATATATCTCCACTTGCGGACCTCGTTTTTGCCCTCTTGGTCAAGGAAAGCGGGCCCTTCGCTGTGGCAGATGCCTATTCCAATTGGCGGGACCTGGACAGTGAGGAAGTGAGGCAAATGTTGCAACAAAAAGAACATTAAAAGATGAGCAGATTGCTTCCAGATCCTGCTTCCCCCTTGCTTCCCCTGCAACGGCAGCCTCTGCCTTCTACTCGCATGAATCCCCCCGTTACAGGATATCCCTCTCCCTCGCTGCAATTGACCAGACACTGCCAGGAAGTGTACAAGATCCGCATCTCTATCTGACTAGCGCAGGCAAAAACATTTACGAAGCTGTATATTCCGCTTTTCCAGAACAGCGGGACAAGCATGCAACAGCACCCTCTAAAAACGAACAAGGGACAGACTCGGACATGCTCCTGTTCTACGGCGATCCCCAAGGCGAGTTCCAAGAGCTCTTCAGCTTCATAGAGATCAACGGTCTGAGCAACATTGAAGGGATCTTTTTCCTGGGAGACATCTGTCCAGATATTGCCCTGGAGGACATCCTGGGAGCTGAAGTCGCGGAGAAGACATGGTTCATCCTGGGCGAGAAGGATGCGCAGCGGCAGGAATGGATGGAAAACCTGCTGTGTATGTGGGATCGCAACCTCCACGCCAAGATTGTCGGGGTGGGTGGCTATCTGATAGCCGGACTGGGCGGAGTGTTCCGCAGCGAGGTTTGGCACCCGGAAACCGGCTCCATATGGGATTCCCGGCAACAGTTGCGTGATATCACCCCGGCCAGATCCAAGTTCCGGGACTGGCTACCCCTCAAGCACTGGAGCTCCATTTTCCTGGAGGACTATCAACATTTGCTGAGCCTGGAACAGGCGGATGTGCTCCTGAGCCACGAGGCACCCAGCACCCATAAGCTGGGTTTCTGGGAAGTGGATGAGCTGGCCTTCATGCTCGAGACGGAATGGATATTTCACGGTCATCACGACTGCAGCTACCTGCAGCACCTGGAGTCCGAGGAGGGAAATGTTATCCAGGTCATTGGCCTGGGCAGACAGGACATTCACATCCTGGTCTAACTCTTGGCCGAAAAAAGAGGCACTTCTAGAAAACTGCCCTTTATCTTGCAACAAGATAAAATACAAACACATGCATCGACACCACCCTTTTTGATAAAAGAAGGGCCGGGCATTTTCTAATGGGGAGAGAATACACAACCTGCTACTTAAAACTACAACTTATAACTAAATCTCTATAGCCACAAGGAAGGACTCATGGGCATTTTGATCCGCAATGTTCGCTGGCAGGGGCAAAACGTGGACGTCTTGATCCGGGGGAATCGTTTCCAGCGCATCGCTGCGGGTATCGAGGACCATAGCGCGGACACCGTCCTGGACGGCACGGGTAAGGCGATCCTGCCCTCCTTCGTGAACGGGCACACCCATGCGGCCATGACTCTGCTCCGGGGCTACGCCGACGACATGGAACTCCACACCTGGCTGGAAAAGTATATCTGGCCCCTGGAGGGACAACTGAACGAGGAAGATGTCTATGCCGGCTCCAAACTGGCCTGCCTGGAAATGATCAAATCCGGCACAACCTTCTTCAACGACATGTATTGGCACTATCCCGGTACCGCCAGGGCAGTACAGGAAATGGGCATTCGCGCCGCCCTGTCCGCGGTCTTCATCGACTTTAACGACCCCTCGGTTGCACAGAGGCGCTGGGGGGAATGCCAGGAGCTTTTCCAGGAATACAGCAGCTACAGCCAAAGGATCACCTTTGCCCTGGGCCCCCACGCAGTTTACTCTGTCAGCAGGAAATCACTGGAGCAGGCCCGGGACTTCGCGCTGGAACACAATCTTCTAATCCACATTCATGTTAGCGAGACAAAAAAGGAAGTGGAACAGAGTCGTCGCGAGTTGGGCAAGACTCCGGTGGAGTATCTGTCCGAGCTGAATATGCTGGGACCCAATCTCTGCGCCTGTCACTGCGTCTGGCTCACGGAATCGGACATGGATCTGTTGAGCCGGAGCAAGACCCCGATAATTCACAATCCCACTTCCAACATGAAGCTCT
>CAYSPQ010000119.1:0-5717 GCA_964432965.1 uncultured Desulfohalobiaceae bacterium | reverse complement strand
GGGAGAAAAATCGACCTGGATATAAGCATCAAGAACCTGGAGTCCGCCGTTAGGCTCTTTACCTTCCGGGAATCCACCGCCCAGGCCTACAACTTCGACCGCTTCTCCGTGGACGGCAACATCCCCTACTCCCTCTGGGTTGTCCGGATGCTGGACATGGTGGAAGTCTACCTGCTGCCCAGACCCATAGCCTCTCTGGCGGTAAAGCGCTATCCCGGCCGGTCAGAGCTTTCCCCTCTCCAAAAGCATGTGAACCGGGTCCGGATCTATCTGCGGGCCTTTTCTCCCTCTTTGCTCCGGGTGATATACCGCAACCTGTAAAAATTCGACGAGGAAGGCCATGCCTCTGCCCGAGTTCTACGATTTCTGCTGCCGGGTCAAGACGGTTTCCGGGGAAAATGCCCTGGAAAGAATACCGGGGCTGCTGGCGAAGCTGAATGCCAGCCGGCCCCTGATCGTCACGGATCGCGGAGTGGAAGCCGCCGGGATAATCCACACAGTGCGGGAAGCAATAAATGACGGATTGGAAATAGGGGCAGTGTTCAACGAAGTGCCCGTGGATTCCGACTACAAGACGGTGGACGAGGCTGCTGGCTTGTACCGCCGGAACGGCTGCGACTCCATTATCGCCGTGGGCGGCGGATCGGTTATTGATACTGCCAAGGGGATAAACATCGTGGCCTCCCTGGGAGGCGAATCCCTGCTTCAGTATCAGGGAACGGGCAAGGTCCGCCGGAAGCTGAGCCCCCTGGCCATACTGCCCACCACTTCCGGCACCGGCTCGGAGATGACCCTGGTGGCGGTCATAGCGGACAACGAGCGTCAGGAAAAGATGCTCTTCGTATCCTATTATCTACTGCCGGACCTGGCTATTCTGGACCCGCGCCTGACCCGGACCCTGCCGGACTTCCTGCTCACCCAGACCGCCATGGACGCCCTGGCCCATTCCTGCGAGAGCTACTACTGCCTGGAAAAAAACCCGGTAAGTGATGCCCTGGCCATCAGGGCCATACGGATGATCAGCCGGAACCTGCTCCATGCGGTGCGAAACCCGGAAGACACTGCTGCCCGCCTGGCCCTGGCCAACGCTTCCTCCCTGGCGGGGGCGGCCTTTTCCAACTCCATGGTGGGGATCGTGCACAACCTGGGCCACGTTATAGGCGCTCTATGCCATGTTCCCCACGGGTGCTGCATGGCCATCCTGCTCCCCTACGGGCTGGAGTACAACCTGCACCGCCGCAGGGAATCCATCGGCGAGCTGCTCTTCTCCTTGACCGGGCCGGAAACCTACGCCCGGACTCCCCCAGGTGAACGGGCGGAACGGGCCATCGGAAGGATCCGGCAATTGAACCAGGATCTATATGAGGCCACTGGAGGCAGGCATCCCCGCTGTCTTAAGGAGATGCTGGACGGGCAGGGTCGGCACATGGTTCCCCGCTCCATGCTGCCGGAGATCGCCGGAAAGACCCTGAACGACGGGTCCCGCCTGCCCAACCCCGAGGAGATGCTGCCGGACGACGCTCTCCTGATCCTGGAGCACGCCTGGGAAGGCACTCCCTTGGACCGCTCCAGGATCAGAAAGGGAGGGGGGAAATAAACTTGCTTTACAAGAGCATAACCCATGGGGACCTCTTTGTTGGCCGGGAAAAAAGGGGGAGATAAAATGCTGGACAAAGGCTGGCTTAGCTTTAGCTTTGCCCGGTGTACTTTACCCAGGGCCCCGGAAGGATGCTGGGCAAACATGAAGATACCATTTTTGCTTCTCCTTGCCGCGCTTATTTTCCCGGGCGGCTGTTTCTCTCCTCCCCCGGAGGGCAAAGCCGCGGAAGGAAGTGGGATCAAGGACAGGGTAGAAGGGATTGCCCGGGATTTGCTGGGCGTTCCTTATGAAGAGGGTCCCCTGGGGGAAGGGGAAGGAGAAAGGATCTACCGCGAAGACGCCTTCGACTGCACCACTTTTGTTCTTACTGTTGCCTCCAGGCTACATGCCGAAAACAAGCCTCCCCGCGAGGCGATGAAGAAGATCCACTACTATCCGCCCGGTGAGGTTTCCTACGAAAACAGGCTTCACTTCACCAGCTACAGGAACAGGGTCTCTGACTACTTCCGGGATATCACCGCCCGGGTGGGCGGGGAGAGGACAAAAAGCCAAGAGGTCCTGCTGAACAGGGACACTCCCGGTCGGGGCAGGCTCCTGGACATGGACTGGGAACAGGAAATTACCGTGGAATACGTGCCCGCCCGCAAGGTTCCCCTGGTTGTGCAGAACCTGCCACGGGTAGCTGGCGCGGGATTCATTATTAGGGAGCATTTCTCCCGGGGCCTGGATATAGTCCACGAAGGCCTGGTTCTGGATGGCGGGCGCCTAGTGCACGCCTCCAGGGAAAAGGGGAAGGTTGCCCAAGAGGACTTCTTGGCCTATCTAAAGCGGCACGCTTACTGCGGCGTATTGTTCTTCGGGCTCAATCCTCCGGACGAGGTCGGACATTAACTCGGACATACAGGCCGCACCGGACGCATGCCCAACACCTTCGCTCATGCCAACCGCTCCCGTATTGTACAGCTATCCAGACAAGGAGAGCTTCTATTGGAAGATTTTCAACGCCCTGCTAGAGCTCTTGCCAGGCACGGCACTGCCCGGCAGGACTCAGCCGGGCAGTGCCGCTGGACTTGACAGCCAATAATGCAGGGCTATCTGTACCACTCCAGCTCAACTTCCAGGCTCATCTTGGAGCCGGAATCCTTTGTCTTTTCCTCCACATCGTATTCCAGAACCATGCTTTCCGGAAACTCGATGTTCACCTCACCCTTCTGCCCCGGCAGGACAAGGCTGCCCTGCTCCACCTTGCCCGCCAGATCGCGCAGGAATTCCGCCACCTCCTGTCTGGACTTCTGATTCTCGCTTTTGTAGAGCTTGTTCTCCATGCCCCTCCTCCTTTTTTTCTCTGGGGTTGTCCCGCGCAAACCGCTTCTAGTCCTCTCTCCCGTCTGTCAAATCGAAGATACAACCTGCACTCAATTGCCACTGCCAGGGTTATTTTATCCTATACTATCCTTCAGACAAGGAAGAGACAACCCTTTCCGATTCCGGCAGCACCAGGCAGAAGACTCTGCCCTTGGGCCGGGTGTCCGGAGTGCAAACAATCAGCCCCTTGTCCGGTGTTATCTCCAGCAAGGGGAACGCATTTTCCTGCCGGATATCATCCGGCCTCAGAACCTGAAAGCTGGTCTCGCCCTGCTCAATCAGGGGAAGCACCTTGCTCAGAACCAGATTGTTGCTGAAGGCGTTTTGCACCTGAAAAAGGCTCTCCGCTTTTATGGGCAGATCCTGCTCTCTGCCCTGCACGGTATAAACATTGTCCTCTCCCAAATGCACCGCCCCTTGCTGGCAGATCAGCTGATCCAGGGCATCGTCTGCAGTAAGGGAGAGTAGCCGCTTGTATCCCTCCTCGGTGGCCTGCTCGTAAACAGTGTCATCCAGCACATCTGCGCAGATGGTGTTGGCCTCTTTCTGCTGCAGCCGGCCGCAGACGTCCGGCGAGGTCTCCAGGAAGGCCACGTCCACATATTGCCTGGCAAACGAAGCCAGAGACAAGCTGAAGGGGTTGACCCCTACCAGGAGTATTCCCGCGTGGGACGGCGGGCTCATAACCTTTAGCTTCCTGGCTAGAGGCCTTCCGAACAGGCTTGTAAAGACCCCGGTAAAGAGAATGAGGGCGAATATGGAATTCATGAGCAGGGCCACCTCCTGCTCCCTTCCGGGAACACTCACGGCAGCATAGGAAACCGCGGCCAGTGCGACAATGCCCTTGGGCCCAATGAGGCCCATGAACCACCTTTCCCGGGAGTCAGGGCATACACCCAGAAGGCAGAACTTGATGGCCAGGGGCCGGAGCAAGAATTGCACAATAAGCACAGTAGCCAGGATCTGCCACCAGTATTCCTGAACCTGCAGGGGATTGGTATAAGCGGAAAGCAAGACGAAGAGCGTGCCGATGAACAAGATGGACAACTGATCCTTGAAGTGCTTTATCTGGTTGAAGTATCTGTCTTCCGGGGTCTTCATTGCGGAGAGGTAGAAGCCGGCCACCGCCGCAGCTAGAGGTCCGGAGGATACCATTATCTGGTGGGAGCTGTAGAATATGGCCATGGCTCCGGCAAAGGCGACGATACCGGGAAGCTCCCTGGATTCCAGCCGGAAGGACCAGGGCAGGAGGAAGCGCCGCAGCAGAAAGCCGCCGGCCAGCCCAATAGCTGTACCGTCCAAAATAGTGATGACGAAGTAGCCGCCGATTTCGGCTATGGTGTTTCCCTGTCCCAGCAACAGGAACTCCAGGGCCAAGGCACTGAGAAGGACTCCGGCCACGTCGCCCCATATGGACTCCCAGTGCAGCAGGGTCTCCAGCCTGTGCGTAAGGCTCACGCTCTTGAGCAGGGGGGCGATCACCGTGGGACCGGTGATGACAATGATGGTGCCGAAAAGTACGGCCATATCCCAGGAAAGCCCTATAATGTGGTGGCTGAGCAGCGCGCCGCCCACGGCTGTTACCGGAATGCTCAAGAACAGCACGCGCAGAATGGCTGCGGGGCATTTCTGGAAGCTGCGCAGGCTGAGAGACAGTCCCCCCTCAAACAGGATAATAGCCACCCCCACCTCCACGAGGATCAACAGTCCGTCACCCAGGCTGTCCGGAGCCAGAAAGCCCAGGCCGAGAGGGCCGAAGAACATCCCGGCCAAAAGATAAAAGAGGATGGCCGGAACCCGGAAATGCTTGGAGACAAGATAGCAGGCAACTCCCAGGGCAACTGCCAAGGTTACTGTCTGGTAGGCTTCGTACATGCAATATTTCCATGTTCTTGGTCTGAAACCACATTTCAACCCGGGAAAATCAATGACAACAGCAGCCGGCGGTCTATTCAGCGTCTTCCCGTGCCCAGATAAGCGACAAGAGTGATAAGGGAAAGGGATTGACTAAAAAGGGATCTTCTATTAATGCAAAGCAGGATTGCGGCTTGCCGTAAACCAGTTGGCTGAACGGACAGTTGATTAACAGATCGTTGCTGACTTTTGCAAGGCAGCCCAACAGCCACATTGTTCCACTCCAGAACATTCACCTGTTCCTGGCCATACAGGAAGTAAAAAATTTTTCCAAAAGAACTTGACACCAGACGTCCCTTTTGTGTATACGTTCACAAGCTTGCTTACACGGAAGTTTCTTGCCTGCTTTTCTACAACCGGCTCAAGCACAGGGTTCTAACTTATGAGTGTCTCCTGGCTTCATGTGGCAATCATCTACTTCTTCATAATGGGACTGATATTCTTCGCTATCGTCCCACTCCTGCTTTCCCGCCTTCTCGCCCACAGGGTCCAAGCCCACGACCTGAAGATGCCCTATGAATGCGGCATGACCCCGTACGGCTCGGCCTGGGTAAGGTTCGGCATAAACTACTACTTCTATGCCCTGCTCTTTTTGGCCTTTGATGTGGACGTCCTCTATCTCTTCCCCGTAGCTACCTACTACGCGGATGCTCCCGGCCTTGTTGCCTTTATCAAGCTACTGATCTTCATACTCATTCTCTTTGCCTCCGTTGTCTACTTCTGGAAGAAAGGAGTCTTTACATGGCCCAGGAAAATCGAAGTGTAGATCTCAGATACGCCGATTCCCGGGTCGAGGACCCGCCCGGTTGCTTCCCCCCGGGAGAGCTGGTCCTGTGGG
>CAYSPQ010000118.1:0-5729 GCA_964432965.1 uncultured Desulfohalobiaceae bacterium | reverse complement strand
AGGCTGCCGAGATGCTGGGCATCTCCAAGAGCCTTCTGCAGTACAAGCTCAAGAAGTACAATATCTCGGGGAAGGCACAGTGAGATGGTCTCGAGCGGAATTTCCCACTTCATTTCCCAGCTCAAGGCATCCTCCCGCTTTCGCGACCAGGTGGTTTATCATCGAAGCCTGCCAGGAAGCGACGGGATCTACGCCTCTCCCTCCCGTGCCTGGCCCAGGAAAATCTCCTCTCTCCTTCAGGATCTGGGCATTCGGAAATTGTACTCCCATCAGGCCCTAGCCCTGGACTCAGTCCGAGAGCAGGAGCATACCGTAATCGCCACCCCCACGGCCAGCGGCAAGACCCTGACCTACCTCCTTCCAGTGCTGGAGTCCTTCCTGGAAGGCAATGGCAGCAGGACGCTCTACATCTCGCCCCTGAAGGCGCTGGCCAGGGACCAGCTCAAGGCGCTAAAGCAGATAGTATCCTTGCTGGATCCTAACTGCAGGCCCTCTGCCTCAGTCTACGACGGGGATACGCCACAAAGGGAAAGGACCCGCATCAGGAACCAAATGCCGGACATCCTGCTGACCAATCCGGAAATGCTCCATCTGGCCATACTTCCCC
This sequence comes from uncultured Desulfohalobiaceae bacterium, assembly GCA_964432965.1. GTDB lineage: Bacteria > Desulfobacterota > Desulfovibrionia > Desulfovibrionales > Desulfothermaceae > JAIPDU01. Next base: position 5,122 of record CAYSPQ010000118.1, on the reverse strand, counting down.
ACCACCACAACTGGTCCAACTTCCTGGCCCAACTGGATTACGTGGTGATCGACGAGGTCCACACCTATCGGGGAATCACCGGATCTAACATGGCCTGGGTCTTCAGGCGACTGCAAAGGATTTGTGCCTATTACGGCTCCGCTCCCACCTTCATCTTCTGCTCAGCTACTGTGGGCAATCCGGAGGAGCTCGCCGAAAACCTGACCGGCCTCAGGGTGAGCCGTGTTCAGGAAAACGGAGCCCCTTACGGGCCCAAGCACTTTCTCTTCCTCAATCCCGTCCTGGAGGGAGCAGCAACCTCGGCCCTGCAACTTCTCCATGCGGCCTTGATTCGAGGGCTACGAACCATCGTCTACTGCCAGTCCCGAAAAATGACCGAGCTGATCTCCATGTGGACCCAGCAGAGGCTGGCGAATTATGCCCCCTTCATTACCGCCTACAGGGCCGGATTCCTCCCGGAAGAACGCCGCAAGATCGAGGCCAAACTGGCAGAGGGCGAGCTACTGGGAGTAATCAGCACCAGCGCCCTGGAGCTGGGCATAGACATCGGAGAGCTGGATCTTTGTCTACTGGTCGGATACCCGGGATCGGTTATGGCCACATGGCAAAGAGGGGGAAGAGTGGGGCGCAAACAGCAGGAGAGCGCTGTCCTTCTACTGGGCCAAGAGGACAGCCTGGATCAGTACTTCATGCACAACCCAGAGGAATTTTTCCGCATGGAACCGGAGAAAGCGGTAATCAACCATCTGAATCCGGTTCTGGCCCGCAGCCATCTGCAGTGCGCGGCCGCGGACCTGGCCCTGCACCGCGAGGAACCGCTTGTAACAGAACCAGATCTGCAGGGGCATCTGGAGCAGATGGAGTCGGAGGGGCTACTGATATCCTCTGCAGAAAACTTCCTGTATTATCCCCGCAATCCGGATGTGGCTCACAGTGTACCACTACGCGGAGGGCAAAGGCAGCTACAGATCGTGGACACCGGCAAGGGCAAGGTCATCGGGGATGTGGACAGCCATAGGGCCTGCCGGGAGACGCATCCTGGTGCGGTTTATCTGCACCAGGGCCGCACCTACGTCATCCGGGACATTGACTTCGATCAGGCCACAGTATGGGCCCAACAAAAAAAGGTGAACTACTTTACCCGGGTGCGTACGGAAAAGGAGACCCGGATCCTGGAGGTAAACAGGCATCGCAATCTCGGGGACGTAACTGTCTGTCTGGGCAGGCTGCGGGTCACAGAACGCTTCACCGGTTACGAAAAGCGCCTGGTCCGGGGCCAAAGGCTGATCTCGGTCATCCCCCTGGATCTACCCCCATTGGTCTTCGAAACGGAAGGCCTGTGGATACAGCTGCCCCGGCGCATACAAAATCGCGTGGAGAGGGACAAGCATCACTTCATGGGAGGGATCCATGCCCTGGAGCACCTCTTGATCGGAATCATGCCCCTTCTTATCCTCACCGACCGCAACGACCTGGGAGGTATATCCCATCCACTGCATCCCCAGCTGGAATCTTCTGCAGTATTCGTCTTCGACGCCCATCCGGGAGGCATGGGGCTATCCGCCCAAGCCTTCTCCCAGCCGGAACGACTACTGGACAAGGCCAAGCAGGCATCTTCAGCCTGCGGCTGCCCCCACGGCTGTCCCTTCTGTATCCAGTCCCCAAAATGCGGCTCCGGGAACCGGCCACTGGACAAGAGGGCTCTGCACACCATATTGCAGGCCATGCGGGAAGGAGAAGGAACCCCTGCGCAACCGCCCTACATAATCGAAGACAACTCCCCTGAGAAAGAGGAAGAGCCAGATCAGAAGAGGGAAAAGAGGGAAACGCGCTACGGAGTTCTGGATCTGGAAACACGCCTGACACCACAGGAGGTGGGGGGCTGGCACAACGCACATCTTATGGGCCTAAGCTGCGCCGTGCTCTACGACAGCACAAGCGGCGAGTATAGCGCCTACTGGGAATCGCAGGTAGAGGACCTCTTGGCGGCCCTTCACTCCTTGGACCTGGTGGTGGGGTTCAATCTGCTGGGATTCGACTATCGAGTGCTAAACGCTTACAACAGTGCCGATCTCACCCGGATTCCCACCCTGGACATCCTGCGCGAAATCCACACCCGCCTGGGACATCGCCTTTCCCTGAAACAGCTGGCCAGAGCCACTCTGGGAGTTTCTCCCCAGGATAACAGCAGCGAGGCACCCCAATGGTTCAAGCGGGGAGAAACGGAGCGTCTTCTGCGCTATTGCCGGGAGGATGTGCACCTCACCCACGCCTTGTACCTCTTCGGCAAGCAAGAGGGCTACCTGATGTATACAAACAAGGCGGGCAAGCCGGTGACCCTGCCGGTAGAGTGGCTATAACCCTGGAAGGAAGCCGGCAAGGCGGCAGGCTACTGTTCACTGTCCTGCTGCTCCCAGAAAGAACATCCCTTCACCGGGCAGGCCAGATGATCGCCCCTGCTCTTGGTCTGCCTGGAGACAAGCAGCTGGTTTCCGCACTTGGGGCATTCCCGCTGCACGGGTGAATTCCACAGGGCATAGTCGCAATCCGGGTAGCGGTTGCAGGCATAAAATACCTTGCCTCGCTTGGATCCCTTTTCCACAAGCTCTCCCCCGCAATCCCTCACTGGACAGGGAACTCCGGTCCCCAGGGAAGTGGTGTAGCGACACTCGGGATATCCGCTACAGGCAATAAAGCGGCTGCCGCTTCGCGCCTTCTTTAAAACCAGATCCCTGCCGCATCTGGGGCATTGCCCCATGACCCGCTCCTGCTTCTTTTCCTCAACCGGCAGGATCCCTCCTTGCTCGTCGCGCACGAAATTCTTGCTATTGCGGCACTGCGGATACCCTTCGCAAGCCAGGAACTCCCCCTGCTTTCCGAACTTGATCCGCATCTGCCTGCCGCATTGCTCGCAGGTCACTCCGCTTTGCAGACCGGACTTGACCTGGGGCATATCCTCTTGGGCCTTCTCCAGGACCGGATTGAACTCGCTGCTGAAATTTTGGAGCAGGGTTACCCATTGCAGGGCGCCCTCCGCTATGCTGTCCAGGCTCTGCTCCATCCTGGCGGTAAAGCCCACGTCCATTAGATTGCTGAAATGCGCCACCAGCAGGTCGCTAACTACCTTGCCCAATTCCGTAGGGATGAACTGCTTCTTCTCTGTCTGCACATAGTCCCGATCCTGCAAGGTGGAAATGATCTGGGCATAGGTGGAGGGCCGGCCGATCCCCTTCTGTTCCAGGGTCCGGACCAGGCTGGCCTCGCTGTACCTGGACGGCGGCTGGGTAAACTTCTGCTCCTTTTCCAGCTTGTGCACCTGGAGTTCTTCCCCCACCTTCAGCTCGGGGAGTCTGACCTCCTTCATGGCGTCCTCGGGGACATATACCTGCATAAAGCCGGGAAAGACCACCCTTTGACCCCGGCAGCGCCACTGTGTTCTGCTGGCCTGGATAAGCACCACCGTATCCCACAGGGTGGCCGCGGACATCTGCGAAGCCAGAAAACGCTTCCATATCAGGCGGTACAGGGAGAGCTGATCCTTGCTCAGATACGGCCCCACTTCCTCCGGGGTTAGCCCCACCTCCACAGGCCGGATGGCTTCGTGCGCGTCCTGGACATTGCCTTTGCTTCTAAACTGTCGGGGCTTGGAAGGGAGATAGTCGGAACCCATGTTCTCCTGAATCCATTTGCGGGCCATTTGCAGGGCCTCGGAAGCTATGCGCACCGAATCGGTTCGCATGTAGGTAATAAGGGCCGTGGTGCCTTTGTCTCCCAAATCAAGGCCCTCATAGAGCTGCTGAGCCACAGTCATGGTCTTCTTTGCGGAGAATCCCAGCTTGTTGCTTGCCTCCTGTTGCAGAGTGGAAGTAATGAAAGGGGGCTTGGGCTGCTTCTTTTTCTCCTTCTCCTGGATGTCCTGCACCACAAAAGAGGATTTAGCCACTTCGGCATGCAGATTTTCCGCTGCTTCCTGGTCTGAGACTTTGGGCTTCTTGCTCTCCACCCTCCAAAGCTCGGCCTCGAAAGGGGGCGGCTGCAACCCCTCCAGTTCGGCCTTGAACACCCAGTATTCCTCGGGAGTGAATCCCTCCCTTTCCCGCTCCCTTTCCACGATAAGACGCAAGGCAACGGATTGCACCCTGCCGGCGGAGATGCCGCGCTTGACCTTTTGCCAGAGCAACTGGGAAACCTTGAACCCAACCAGCCTGTCCAGAATGCGGCGGGCCTTCTGGGAATGGAAAAGGTTGGGGTCCAACTGACGGGGGGATTCCAGAGCCGCTCGTACTGCGGCGGAAGTGATCTCGTTGAATTGAATGCGGCTGTAATGGGGGTTGGACTCCCGGATTAACTCCGCAACGTGCCAAGCTATGGCCTCTCCCTCCCTGTCCGGGTCTGGGGCAAGATAGACCCGATTTGCCGTAGCGGCTGCCTCCTGCAGCTTCTTAACCACCTTCTCCTTGCCCGGTACCACCCTGTACTCCGGCTCAAATCCGTTGTTTTCATCTACTCCCAGCCGATTTGTGGGAAGATCGCGTATATGCCCCACCGAGGCTTCCACTTTGTAGTTCGCACCCAAAAACTTCTTGATAGTACGCACCTTGGCCGGCGACTCGACAATGATCAGATCTTTAGCCATAATATTTAAACCTTTGTTCCTGGCAGCATGAAGGAATATTTATCGGGCCTCAGACGGGGTAATCCTTCACGAGGCGTTTCTTCGTAATTTACTGAAGATGTGTTGATTTTCTCCATTGTTTCGTGAAAGAACGAGATTTACCTTTTTCCAAACTCAAAATTTAGCAGCAAACCCAATTCAGTAGTGAGCCCCTGATGGGGCAAGATGCCACTGTGAGTCAAGGGCAAAAGATTTGACAATCGTAAACATGAGGCAAAAAACACCCGTAAAGGGCTGCTTCAGTCATATACAGCACATAGACAGTATCTACAAGCCCTTAACGTTCGTATTTGGCTATCAGAGCTTTGCGCAGGGTTCAAGCCAGCCTCTTACAGAGAGAGTTGAAGGGAAAAAGCTGGAGCAGCAAACCCATGCTCAGGCCGGCCCCGGACAATATTGATCCGGCAAAAGGAAGCATATGGACAAGGACACTCAACTTACACGCTG
>CAYSPQ010000117.1:0-5753 GCA_964432965.1 uncultured Desulfohalobiaceae bacterium | reverse complement strand
GGAAGTGTAAAAGACAAGGAGTCATGGAGCATGAACAGGATCAAAGTGGCCATTCTCGGAATGGGGAATTGCGCCAGTTCCTTAATACAGGGGATTCACTACTACCGGGAGCACAAGGAGGAGCATCCCATAGGCTTAATGCACCGAGAGATCGGCGGCTATAGCCCGGCAGACATAGAGGTGGTTTCCGCTTGGGACATAGATCGGCGCAAGGTGGGCAGGGATGTGGCCGAGGCCATTTTTGCCAAGCCCAATTGTGCACAGTTGTTGTATCCCCACGTACCCGAGCAGGGGGTTATAGTTGAGCAAGGGAGGCTGTTGGACGGCCTGTCCGAACACATGCTGGACTACGATGAGGACAATACCTTTCTCCCCTCCCCCGAGCCGGAGCCGGAACGCGAGGAGGTGGTACGGCAATTGAAACAGAGCGGGGCACAAATGCTGCTGAATTACTTGCCCGTGGGGGCGGAGGAGGCATCCCGCTTCTATGCCGACTGCGCTTTACAGGCCGGTTTGGGGCTTATAAACAACATCCCGGTTTTTCTGGCCAGCGACAGTCTATGGGCCGAGAGATTTAGCTCCGCAGGATTGCCAGTTATAGGAGATGATATAAAGTCTCAGCTGGGGGCCACCATAGTCCATCGGGTCTTGGCCGAGCTTTTTAGTCAGCGCGGAGTGCAGCTTTCCCGGACCTATCAGCTGAACATTGGTGGCAACACCGATTTTTTGAACATGCTCAACAGGCATCGTCTCACATCCAAGAAGAAATCCAAAACAGAGGCGGTTAGATCGATCGCGGGGCAAGAACTGGGTGAGAGTGCTGTCCATGTGGGTCCAAGCGACTTTGTTCCCTGGCAGGAGGACAGCAAGACAGCCTTCATCCGCATGGAGGGCAAGATCTTTGGTGACGCCCCGGTCAGTCTGGATCTCAAACTTTCAGTTCAGGATTCGCCAAACTCTGCAGGATCAGCCATTGATGCCATCCGCTGCCTGAAGATCGCCCTGGAACGTGGAGAGGCCGGTCCCTTGTTGGGGCCCTCAAGCTTTTTCATGAAGCACCCGCCCAGGCAGTACAGCGATGAGCGGGCAAGACGGGAAACAGAGGCCTTTATCCAGGGAGATGACTGCTCATGAAGCTCCCCTCTCGGCTTTTGCAGGAAGACAGTGTTTGACCTTTGTCAGGATGGCAAGGGAAGGGAAAAAGCCTGTTGCTTCGTTAGCAGTGCGTTGAAAATCTTCCAATTGCTGCGTTGCTTCAAAGAGTTCAAATTCTCACTAGCTCGTTGCCATCAGGAATATTCCTTTTACTGGATGGCAACGAGCTACGCTTCTTCTTTTTGGAAAAGAAGAAGCAAGAAAATCAGTGGATTATATATCAATTTTTTGTTTCTTTTGCGAAAAAGAAACGATAGTTCGTTTCCTTTCGGAAACAAACTATTCTTGAACTTTTTTCGCGCCTTGCACTTGGAATTTTTGAACGCCCTGTCTGATATGGATTTTTTCAATAGCCTGTTAAGAGTCGGTTTTATGGGGAACTTGGGCTCTGCTCCGATAGAAGCTCGGGCCGGTGCAGCATAAAGAAATAGAAAAAGGAGCACAGGACCAGGGAGTGGGAGATGCTTCCGTAGCGGATAAGATCGGGTATCTGTCGCAGGGGCAGGGTTTGAACCTCTATGTCTTCCTTGGGATCCAGGTCCTGCTGTGAGGTGTTTTTCACCTCAGGGCACAGATACATATAGCACCGATTATCCAGTATGGCCGGGTTGGGATGTACACTGCCCAGAAGCTCGGTCCTCTCTCCCAGATAACCAGTCTCTTCCCTTAACTCGCGCAGGGCCGCATTCCGCGGATCATCCCCGGGCTCCACCAATCCGCCTGGTATTTCCAGAGTGGAGTCTCGGATTCCGTGCCTGTATTGCCGCACCAGCACTACTTCTTCCTCTGGAGTGAGAGGGAGGATATTGACCCAGGCCGGGGATTCCAGGATATAGAATTCATGCGTTTTCGCGGTGCGCGGGGAGACAGCCAGGTCGGTGCGCAGGTTAAAGATGCCAAGGGATAGATCGCGCCGGGAATTAATGTGACGCCAGTTTTGGGGCATATGATCTCCTTGGTTTGTGGAAATGGAGAAAACCTTAAGGAAAACTTCAGGTGTTCCTCCCGGATTCTTATCCTGCAAGGGCCATGATTTCCGAGCGATTGAACATCGCTTGCACCGATGCGTCAGTAATGTTTCCAATCCTCTCCAGGCCTCCTTCTTCCTCCCTGTCCACCAGGGCGATCACTCTGCGCACCAGCAGCCCGTCTTCTGCAGCTCTCTGGATAGCCTGTATGGTGGAACCTCCGGTAGTGACCACGTCCTCCACTATGGCTACCTTTTCCCCAGGGCTCATATTGCCTTCGATCCAGCGGATGGATCCGTGCCCCTTTAATTCCTTGCGGACTACGAATTGCTTGATGCGGCGCCCGCTATTCCAGGCCGCGTGCATGGTGGCCGCTGCTATGGGATCGGCTCCTAGGGTGAGGCCGCCTGCTCCGCTGACGTCGTCTTCGCTGAGCATTTGAAAGAAAAGCTGTCCAATAAGGTGTGCCCCTTCTGGATCCATGGTGACTTTCTTGCAATTGAAATAGAAGTGGCTCCAGTTCCCGGAAGCCAACAAGAACTCCGGCTTATGGCTCATTTGGAAGGAGCGCTCCAGTATCAACTGCTTTAGCCTCTCGCGGGTCGAATCCTGCATAAATCCTCCTGGGTGGGTAAAATGATTAGCTGCCTGTATGCGAGATCAGCACCGCGGCACCGCTTCCAGAAGCTTTTGAGTATAGGGGTGCTGAGGCCGATGACAGATGTCCTCAGCGGTGGCTTTTTCCACGATGCGTCCCTTGTTCATCACCAGCACCTCGTCGCTTATATGCTCCACCACCGCCAGATCGTGGCTGATGAACAGATAGGTCAGCCCCATTTCCTGCTGCAAATCCTGAAACAGATTGACTATAGTGGCCTGCACGGAGACGTCCAGAGCGCTCACCGGCTCGTCGCAGACGATAAAATCCGGCTCAACAGCCAGGGCGCGAGCGATTCCGATGCGCTGCCGCTGCCCACCGCTGAATTCATGGGGATAGCGGTCCAGATGCCCCTTTTTAAGCCCCACCAGGGCTAACAACCTTTGAGACCTTTCCTCCCTTTGCTTTGCCGTCATCTTGGGGAAGTGGATCCTCAGGGGCTCATCCAGGATTTTTTTGATTCGCATGCGCGGGTTGAGAGAGTTAAAGGGGTCCTGGAAGATCATCTGTATTCTTTTGCGGTAGGGGAAGAACCCCCTTTTACTCAGGTGTCCCACCTCCTCGCCGTTGTAGCGGATTTTTCCGCTGCTGGGACGGAGCAGCTTGACCAGGCATTGTCCCACAGTAGTTTTCCCGCTGCCGCTCTCTCCCACAAGCCCCACGGTTGATCCTGCCCGGATGCGGAAGGATACATCGTCCACAGCTCGCACGTAGCCGCGTGTTCGCCGCAGGAGGCCGCCATAGACAGGAAAGTGGACCTTGAGCCCTTCAACTTCCACAAGCGGTGTCTTGCCAGGCGCAGCAGGAGGGAGGCGGTCTATCGGTTCTGTCGCTTCCCCGGCCTCTGTTCCCTGGCTTTTGCCTTTCCGGAGCTTGTGCTTAAGAAATCCCATCAGCAGCGTCCTCCTCTGAATCCACTGTGGGCAGGCGGTGCCTCCTACCACCCAAGGCGGGAATGCAGGAGATAAGGGCCCGGGTGTAGGGGTGCTGGGGATTCTCGAGCACCTGACTCGTCTGTCCCCGTTCCAGTATACGTCCTTGTCGCATGACCAGGACGTGATCGGCGAATCCGGAAACAATGCCGAAATTGTGGGTGATGAGCAACAGGGACATGTCCAGCTCGTCGCGCAGCTCGCGCAGGAGTTGGATGATCTGGGCCTGAATGGTTACATCCAGACCGGTGGTCGGCTCGTCCGCCACCAGCAGGAGAGGCCTGCAGGCCAGGGCCATGGCGATCATTACCCGCTGCTGCATGCCCCCGCTCAGCTGATGGGGATAGTCGTTAATGCGTCTTTGTGGCTCATCTATGCGCACCAGATCCAGAACTCGGACAATCTCCGCCTCTTCCTCGCTTAGCTCCGGCTGGTGAAGTCTTATCGCTTCTGCTATCTGGTGTCCCACGGTAAACACCGGATTCAACGCCGTGCCCGGCTCCTGAAAGACATAGGCTATTTTTCCGCGGTAGTTGCGTATTTCCCTGTGGCTGCTGGAAAGAATGTCCGTCCCCTGAAAAAGGATCCTCCCGGATATGCGGCAGGCTGGCTCTTCGGGCAGGAGCCGGGTCAGAGAGAGGCCGGTAACGCTCTTGCCGCTGCCGCTTTCACCTACCAGGGCCAGGACCCGGCCACGGTCCAGATGAAAGGAGACGCCCTGCACCGCTGGCTGCCTCTCCCTCCGGGAGAAGAAATCCACGTACAGGTCCTCCACGCTTAAAACTCTGCTCGAGCTCTCAGGGGTGTGAATTTTTCCCGGGCTGTCGCCTTGCTCGCTTAGTGTCATGGCTGGTTCCCCATCCTTTATCGTAATCCTTCACGGGGTATTTCGAACTCCAGAACCGGAGGTACGAAGTGAAAAGTGCCCCGTGAAGGTTTACCCGTTACCCCTTTTATCTGGGGCCAATCTAGCTAATTGCAGTCCGGAAGCTAGCTCCATCCTTCATCTGTTTCCTGTCCCCTGTGCTCTGGGATCCACTATGTCGCGCAGCACATCCCCCAGCATGTTGAAGGCGATCACGGTTATGAAAATGGCTATTCCCGGTGTTAGCAGCCACCACAGATTCAGGGTGAAAACCTTGAGATCCTGGGCCTGTCCCAGCATGAGACCCCAGGAAACCCCCGGTTCCTGAATGCCCAGGCCCAGGAAACTGAGGGATGCCTCGGCCAGGATATAGATGGGAATGCTCAAGGTGGCGGCCACAAGCAGGTAGCTGGCCAGATTGGGCAGGAAGTGGCGCAGCAGGATCTGGAGGCTGCTTTGCCCCATTACTTCTGCGGCCAGGATAAACGGCCTCTCTCGCAGGGACAGGGCCATGCCCCGCACGATTCTCGCCGCTCCGGCCCATCCGATAAGGGAAAGGATAATCACGATGACCAGGTACATTTGTTCTGGGGCGAAGTGCTCTGCCAGGGCGCCGCGAAGGGCGATCAGCAGGTAGAGGGAGGGCACGGAAATGATGAACTCCACCAGACGCATGGCTGCAAAATCCACCCTGCCACCGAAGTATCCCGCGAGGCTGCCCACCAAGAACCCCATGCTCATGGTGATGAATATCCCGATAAAGCCTATGCTCAAGGAGACTTGCGCCCCGTACAGCAGGCGGGAGAAAACATCCCTTCCCGTTCCGTCGCTGCCCAGTAGGTAGACCCTATTGTCTCCTTCCGCTTGAAAAAGCCTTGTCTTAGCAGGGATGAAACCCCAAAATTGGTATTCCTCACCCTCGGCGAAAAAGCGCAAGGGTGCAGTTTCCCCTTCTATTGACTCGTACTCCGCAGCTGCGGGATCGACCTGCTCATAGATCTGCACATGGGGCCGCCAGTCCTTGAAAACGATGCTGGTGGGCGGATGGTAGGCCTTTCGCAGCTCTTGATCCGAAGGGCTGTAGGGGGCCAGAAACTGGGAGAGGATGGTGCAGGAGTACAAAAGCACAAGGACCAGGAGACAAAACAACCCCATGGGGCGGCGCAGGATTTGGC
>CAYSPQ010000116.1:0-5756 GCA_964432965.1 uncultured Desulfohalobiaceae bacterium | reverse complement strand
GGCCTAGCATATGTCATAGCCGGGCAGAAGCTAGCCATAGGTGCCAGACTGGAAATCCAGGAAGTCTCTACAATAGTCACGGAAAATTCTTTGCCGGGCTATTGGTCCAGGCTTTGCAATCGGAACATCCATGGACTTGCCCCCCGAGGTTTCTGCAGATACAAGCAGCCACCGAGCTTGATGGGCATTGATTCACTCCACTTCCCGGTAAAGAACGAAACTTGCGGTGCAAATGCTTCATGTGGCTTCTGTGGTATTTAATACAATTATCATGCCAAGGTGGCTTCCCGAGTACTGAACGCTAATGGGCAGGGATCTGCGAAAGCTCTCGCAAAGGAGGCCTCAGGACCAAGGACTTTTGGGGCCGTTTCAAGAGGATTGAGTGAGCCCCGCAGGAAACGCGCTCATCCGAATGTCACAACAGGCAGCTGTCGCTTTCTATCGTCACGAAGAGCGTGACAGACACATGTGACAGAGCTGTCAAGCCAAACTCCGCAGGACAAACAGGACCCTCCCTGGGCCCTCATCAGTGTCTCCCTCTTCGATTATATCTTATCCCCTTTGAGATTTTCACCTCGATTGTAATCCGTTGGCAGTTCGCCGGGGATCGTGCAGAATAAAACAGATTTTTTGGCACGTTTCCTGCATTTAAATCAGACCAGGAAGCCATTTTTTGCTTTTCACAAGCTACCAGTAGCGATCCAGGAAAATCCGGTCCGGAATCCGATGTAGGTCAAACGGTCAGGGTCCTACGAGTGCAAAGCTTGGCCGGCGGGCTCAAATGGGGCAGCCTCCCTCACTCACTCAACTTTATCCCTGCCCTGGTGCCCCTGTGACCGACCCCTGTGCCTCCACGGACTCTATTTCCGGCGAGACAGGTAAGGAGTGTTTATGACCCCGAAAATTCACTGCGAAAGCTCCGTATTTGTCATTCTGTCCTTTGAAGGGCCAGACAGCTACTCCCTGGCGGGAGGACTGGGAGTGCGGGCAAGTAAGCTGGCCACGGCCCTGGCGGAGATGGGCTATGAAACGCATCTCTTCTTCGTGGGCGACCCAGGCTCTGAAGGGATCTCCGAGCACATAAACGGGTATTTGATCCTGCATCGCTGGTGCCAGTGGATCAGCCAATATCATCCAAACGGGGTATATGAAGGCGAGGAGGGCAAGTTAAACGATCTAACCAACTCCCTCCCGGGGTACCTGGTGGAGAACCTCGTCCGTCCGGCCTCGGAGGAGGGCAAGCAACTGGTGATAATGGCCGAGGAGTGGCACACCGCCGAGTCTCTTTGCCGCACGAGCGAATTGCTGGCCCAGCAGGGTCTCCGGAACCGAGCCCTCTTTCTCTGGAACGCGAACAACACCTTTTCCTTTCACCGCATCGACTGGGCCAGGCTGCAGAAAAATGCTGTAATAACCACTGTTAGTCGCTACATGCAGCATCTCATGCGGCCCTACGGAGTTGAGCCCCTGGTACTGCACAACGGTATCCACAGGGAAATGACAGAGCCTTTGGACACGGTAATGCATGACGGATTTGAAGCAGCACTGGAGGCCGACTTCACCCTTTTCAAAATGGCCCGCTTCGATCCGGCCAAGGGCTGGATGCCGGCCATAGAATCCGCGGCAAGGCTCAAGGATCTGGGCTATAGCGTAACTTTCTTTATGCGGGGAGGGATGGAGCCCTTTGGCAAAGACGTTCTTGAACGCAGCACAGTTCTTGGCTTGTCTGTACAGGACGTAAGTCTCTATCACGAACATCCGGACGACAATCTGCGAGAGCTGCTCAGCGCCCAGAACACGGATATCGTGAACATCAGATCCTTTATTTCCCACGATCTATCCCGGATATTGTTCGCCTGCAGCGATGCGGTCCTGGCAAACAGCGGCCATGAGCCCTTCGGGCTGGTGGGTCTGGAGGCCATGGCCTCCGGAGGAGCTGCTTACGTGGGAACAACCGGGGAGGATTACGCCCAGGACTTTCAAAACTGCGTCATCCTGGAAACCAGCAAGGCGGAGGAGGCGGTGGCCTCCATGCTGTTTTTGCGCAACAACCGGGAATTCCAGGCACAGCTGAGAAGCCGGGCGCAAAGCACGGCACAAGAGTTCACCTGGAGCCGCGTCATCGAGAACAAGATTTTGCCCAAGCTGGAATGTCTGGACTGGGAAAGACGAATTCCTTGAGTCTTCGGAGTGCAACCTCACCCCTTGGCTCCGCTTGGTCAGCCTGCTCCAAGGCAAGGTGAAGTTGGGCCTGCCGGAGCGGCCCTCGAGCTAACCGCATGGGTCGGAGTTCTCCGAGCAAAGGACCGCAAGCATTGCCGCAGACGTAGTGGGATGCAGTTCGGGGCAGTCACGGGACAATGTCACACACGCCCCATGCTCACAAGAGGCTGGACAGGGAAAAATAAGTTAACACCCCCGCTCCCAGCGGGAGATATATATACAGTCAGGGAGTGCATTCCCTGCCTGCCTTCAGGGCAAGCAGCCAGCACCGCTTGGTGGGCCTGGCTCTTCGTGCACATCTATTACCTGCTGGGGTTCAAGAACAAGATATTCGTCCTGGCCCAGTGGGCCTACTCCTATCTAGCCTATCGCAAGGGCGCCCGCCTCATCGTGAACAAGGAGTGGCGCTTCTACCAAGGATCGCGATCGGAAGGAAACGGCTGAACGGCTCTCCAAGCACCACCGCGGCTAGCCTGGACATTATAGCTGCGTAACCCTTCATGAATCCATTTTGGCAGTTAACCCGAGTTTACTATTGTAGTGCCCCATAATTTAGGTTTTTTCAAAGTCAACAATTGATTCCAACAGGTTATATACCAAGCTTTTTGGCTGCTGTAGTGACCACAAGTTGGCTTGAACAAAGGGTAACCCACTTCCATTATTGAATATTATCGCAAAAAAGGAGTAAACCCGGGTTAAACTCCGGAAAGATCCCTCTATTGCGGCAGCTTTTCAGGTAAGCACATTCTTGCAGCCGGGATCAAGCTGCAAGCTCAGGGCATTAGCCTTGATTTCACGAATGCGGTCATCTTTTTCAGCTCCGAGTCCGAAGCACTGCTCATGTCAAAACTGCGGCCGTCCAGCACCGGGCTCACCTCCTCCAGGACCTCCTCGGACAAACCGCCGTATTGCCCCGTAAATGCAGCGAGCCTCGAGCGAAGGCTGTATTCGAGGCGCTCTCTAGGCTCCAGGCGAAGAAAGTCGTCTATTTCCGAGAGCATGCGCTCCCGGTCCCCGGGAAGCCTGCCGTTTATCTGCAGCAGGTTGGTAGCGCTGTCGCTGAGCAGCTCCGTGTCCACGTCTATCTCCTGCACCAGCCTCCTGACCTCCCGGACCACGGTATCATCGTCCGCCTCGGTAAGCTCCCCTCTTTCCCGCATCACATCCAGTGGTGTTCCGTTGAATATCTCCAGGGTGCGTATCCTGACATAGTCCGGTTTTGCCTGGTTGATCACCCAGGCGGTCTCGATAGCGTGCTCCGCTCTGCATGGAATAACCTCCGGCAAGGGTATGGCTCTCTTCCCTGCTTTCTGTTTGCGATTTACTCATCCAGGCGGGCTATCTTCTGCCGACAGACTGCTATCTATAGGCTAGGATGCGGAGTATAACCCGCATCATCATCTTCTGCAACGGATTCGCCTGGCAACCTGCCCCAACCGGGATCGACACATCGCTGGTACACGATCCATTCACTGCTTAGTACCAGCGGCTGCTGGCCAGGAGCATGCCCGCAAAGACAGCGGTGTGGTACATATACGCCACTGCGCTACAGCCACGCTCAAAGCAGGCAGAGGTCTATACCGCCAAGGTCATCAGCAGTGTGCCCATGAAGCAAAGGAAGATTACTGCTGCTCAAATCCCTGCTTTTTGCAATCTACTGGATTGTCAGGCCCCAAAAATAGACAGATTACCATGCCCGAGACGATGAGAGCGGAGGGGGCTGGAGTCGTCCACAGTGGACAAGAGCGCTGATTAGCCCTAGACCAAGAAATCATTAACCTCCTTTTGTATATCTACCCAACTTATTAAAACACAGTTTTATGCATCTTTTATTGCATATTTTAACAATATGTCTTATATAATACATATAAATAACCCCTGTTTCAAAAAATGATTCTTTAATTGGAGAGCAAACCCAAAAGGAGAGAGGGTGTGGCCGGAAAATACTTGATTTTGTACGGGGATATTAAGCAATCCAAGCAAGATCCTGACCGGGCTGCCCTCGCAGATAAGCTGCGCACAAGCCTCGAAAAGCGTAATCACAATCTGGTGGACTGTCTATCGGGGCGCTTTTCACTGCGAGTCGGGGCGGACGAGTTCGTGGGCGTCGTGAGGCCTGGGTCAGGAGTACTGGGAAAGCTGATCAGCGGCGTATGGTGGGACCTTCATCCAGCGGCCTGCCGGATGGCAGTCTTGAAGGGAGATCTGGACGTAGTCCCTTCCCCCGGAGGGGACGGTCTTCCCCCTCTGGCCTCGAACTTCGATGGGGAGGCCATGTGGGATGCGGACAAGGCCATACGTAGGCTAAAGTCCAGAGACGGCCTGCTCCACCTGGATCTCGGGGATACAAGAAGGGAGGCGAAACTAGTAGAAGCCCTGGGAGAGAGCCTATATGTTCAGGCCTTGAGATGGACAAAAAATCAGCGCAAAACTCTTGCCAACTATCTGCTGTTGGGCTCCCAGATGAAAGTCGCGAAAGAGCTTAAGATCGACCAACCCAGGGTCAGCCGAAGACTATCCTCAATCTGGGCCCGGACCTTTCTCCGCGGCCTGCGGGAGTTCCAGGAAGGAATAGACTGGCTCGACCTGGAGGGTGAAACCGAGGAGGACGCGCAATGAGCGAAATCCTGATCTGGCTATTGACCTGCGGCGCTGTTGTGGGAGGAAGCGAGATCCTGTTCAAGTGGATTATTCCCAAACTGCTGCACGACGTGAACCGCGACGAGAAAGAGAAAAGGGCGAGCGGTATATAGGCAAGTGCGAAAACTTGTTTATCGTCACCTCGGTCATGGTGGAGGCATACGTGGCCATGTCCCTTGTGCTCGCCATCAGACAGATGCTGCGCATGATGAGCTTGCGAGACATGTATAATACTAAAAAAGGGGAGTCCAAAGATTGCAATGAAATGAGCGAAGTGATCAAGGAAATGAGTGACTGGATCAACTATTACATCACTACCATACTGGCCAACATCACCTGGAGCTTTGTCGCGGCCGTGATCATCTTCCGACTGTGCGGTGTAATCGGGTGATTACGGCTTGTTTCGTCCAGAGGCCAAGGAAGCCTCCATGGGCTGTAATCTCCAAAAAACTGCCTTTTACGGCGAAAATCCGCAATGCCAAGATCTTATTTTATCCTTCTACACAGTTAGTTATTGTCCTGTATCCATCCTCAATTGAGCGGATTCATCATGTGTCTTCTTTGGGGGCTACGCCCCCAAACCCCGATTACCGCGACTCACAACGAATCTTGAAAAGAAAGCCTTTATCACCCAATGGGTGTCACAGGATGATTGCAAATATTCAAGAAGATCAGGCAGATCACCTAAGCTGAGCGATATAGCCGCTCAGCTTAGATCCATATAATCGCCTCATTGTGCCACCCATGAGAGGGACAACCATGAATCCTGGGACTCCACATTTTTCCCCTGGACCTATCCGGATGTATTTTTTCAGCCAGGGCGTTCGATGGTGGATCCACCGAAACAGTGCCTGAAGGCCTCCCTGGTTTTCACTCGCCTGGCAAACCTGATG
>CAYSPQ010000115.1:0-5758 GCA_964432965.1 uncultured Desulfohalobiaceae bacterium | reverse complement strand
CGCACCCGATTCGAACGCAGATCCAAGAGCTCCTCCTTGGCTTGGAGCAGGCTGTAGTCCTTGGCGATATTGCGGTAGTGATTGAGCACCGGGATGGTCATGGTGCGGCGCACTGTGTCCGCAAAAAGCTCCGCCTGCATGGTGGGCCTGGCCAGAGCCGCGCCTATGGCATTGGCCACTGTGTGGTTCTGCGGCACCACCACCGGCAGATCGAACTCCTCTCGCAGATAGGGTGCCAGGATTTGTGCCGGCCCGCCCATTACGTAGATCCTGCGCGGAGAGATCCTTCTCGATTCCAAAAATTCATGGACCGTGTACACCGGTCGCTGATTGATCCGCTCCAGCATCTTCATGGTTTGCTGCCGAAGCTTGCGACAGCTTTGGCGCACCACCCGCTCGGCGATTTCCTGACGCGAGCAGCTCAAGCTCTCCCCCATGCGTTGCATTCCCTGCGCGGAAGCCTCCACATCGCCGTAACACTGGCCTGCAATACAGTTGAGCGCGTCCAGGAGGGTTGGATGGCTGCCTCCGCTGGCCAGACAGGCACCCAAGCGTGTGGGTCCCACCTGTACTTCATTGTCCTGCACGCTGATGGCGGAGTCTCCGCCCACGCCTATGGATTCTGTTTTCATGGCCCGAACCAGGGTGGGCCTTTGCAGAAGTTCCACGCTCTCCGCCTCCACCAGCGGATCGCCGTCGGCAAAGACCCCCACGTCCGTGGTTGTGCCGCCAACATCCAGCATCAGCGCATCCTCCTCAATCCGGCACAAGGCCATTAGCCCCAGAATGCTTGCTGCCGGACCGGAAAAGATGCTCTCCACCGGAGTCCTTCTGGCCTGTTCTAGCGGCGCGGTTCCTCCGTCCGCCTTGAGAATGTTCAGCTCCGGATTCAAGTTCCACTCTCGCAGAGAGTGCACCACGGAATTGGCAAAATCGTTGAAAATGGGCCAAACAGCGCTATTGTAATAAGAGGTGGCTATGCGGCGGGGAAAATTGAGCTGCCCGGAGATCTCATGTCCGGCTGTATAAAAGGAAGCCCTTTCTCCCAGGGCGCGGATCATTTGCTCCTCATGGTCCGGATTGCGCGGAGAAAACTTGCTTACCAGGGCAAACACCCGGAGCCCCTCTTGCAAGAATCTCTCCGCGCATTTGACTGCCTGCTGCCGGTCAAGGGCAAGTATTTCCTTGCCGCGGTGGTCCAGGCCGCCCCGGAGCACTTCATAGTGGTCTCCCAGGCAGAACAGCTCCGGATCCATTCCCGGACCTGCGGAAACCATTAGCCCCACCGGCTCCAATTGCCCTTGGACAATGGCGTTAGTGCACAAGGTTGTGCTCAAGTTGAATCGCTCTACCTGGACATCGCCTGCCTGCTGCCGTATTCGATGCAGCGCCTCTCGCACGGAATGCAACAATTCCTCCTGGCTAGTCTCCACTTTGGCCCAGGCCAGCAGCCCGCTCTTGTCCACCAGGACCGCATCGGTATGGGTCCCTCCCACGTCAATGCCCAGTAGCATAGCTCTCTCCACTGTTTTCCCGTCTCAAAGTAGATCAAAGCTCATTATTTGCCGCATTGCCCCTGCAGAGGATTTATACTAAAGATTTAACCAGCAGGCGCCGGGTATGCTCAACCCACCCTGTTTTGCCGGGACTGAACCACAAGTGAGTAACGGACTTTTCCTCCCGGCGGGTAAGGGCCTAACCCCTTACCTACCCAGCAGGATCCAGGCTTACGACTGGAACAAAGCATCACGCCTGCTCTAGCCCAGCAAAAAAGGTGCTTGCAGGAGTTTGGGAAGATTATCTCGGCGGCGCTCTTCGCGTCAAGCCAAAGGCAAACCGCTGGAAAAAGGAGTCTTTATGCCCCAAGTTGCCGTATTCATGGGAAGCTTGTCCGACCAGGACAAAATGAAGCCCTGTGCGGAAATTCTTGAGGAACTGGGGATCAGTTATGAGTTTACCGTTACTTCCGCCCACAGAACCCCGGAGAGAACACAAAAACTGGTACAAGACATGGAGGAGCAAGGCTGCAAGGTCTTTATCTGCGCTGCCGGACTTGCCGCTCATCTGGCCGGGGTCGTGGCCTCCAAGACACTTAAGCCGGTGCTCGGCGTCCCCTTGGCTGCCTCCAGCCTGGGCGGCACAGATGCACTGTTCTCAACGGTTCAGATGCCGCCCGGATTTCCCGTGGGCACCCTGGCCCTGGACAAGATCGGGGCGCGAAACGCAGCCTGGCTTGCTGCCCAGATCCTGGCCCTGGAAGATGATGACCTGCGGGAAAGACTGGAGATTTCCAGGAGACAAATGCGGGAAAAAGTGGAACGAGACGCGGAGAGCTTGTCTTAGCAGCCTCTAGGCCTTTCTTCAGCTGACTCGCTCCCGGACAGCATCCTTCCGGGAGCGAGCTAATCCCCGCTGTGCCCGAATCCACCGCTACCGCGCTGCGTGGATTCCAGCTCCTCTACTGGAAGGAACTGGGCCCTGAAAGCAGGCAGAAAAACGAGCTGTGCTATGTGCTGACCCCGAGACACCGGGCGCGAGCATCTGTCTATATTGTGCAGGGAGACCACTACCTCGCCGCGATAGTCCGGGTCGATAACTCCTACTCCTTGACTTACCACCAGCCCCTTTTTGGTGCCCAGCCCGCTTCTGGAGAAGACAAATCCCGCTATGCTGGGATCTTCTATCTGCAGGGCCAGACCCGTTCCCAGGGCCACCCTTTGTCCGGGATGAATCCAGATGCGCTGCTGCTTCTGGCATGACTTTAGATCCAGGCCCACGGACAGATCTGTTGCATATTCCAGATCCGACTCCCGCCAGAGTGGATCCAGAAATTTTACCCGCACGCGCAAGGCATTTATCACTTTTGACCCCCCGTTTCCCGGTTTAGTTGATCTATTGACTTGACCATTGACTACATGTCCGCCTGTCAGCTTACACCCCAACGTAGTGGCCAATCGCAGAGCTAAGGAGCAGGAAAACCTGAATTTGACTCAACAGAGCTTGCCTAGTAAACATCTCCCTTCTCCGCAAGTGCCATCCCGGGCTTTGCTCCTCCGAGTGAATTGGCAACCAATGCAGTATATGCTAAGAACCCTGTTTATGCAGGAGAGAACAGAGCGAAGAAAGCAAAGGATCGATTCCGTCCTGCGCAGGCGTCAAGCCGACTTGACCCTGATCATGGATAACATCCACGATCCGCACAATGTCTCCGCAATCATGCGCAGCTGCGACGCTTTCGGGGTATCCAGGATACTCCTCTATTATACCAGACAATGCTTTCCCAAGCTGGGTCGGAAAAGCTCCGCCTCAGCCATAAAGTGGGTGGATACGGAATTATACTCCGATCCGGAAACCATGTTACATCCTCTGCTGGAACAGGGCTACCAGATATTGGCCACCGGTTTCGGGGAGAAAGCGAGCCCGCTTCCGGATTGGGATCTGACTTTGCCCACCGCAGTTATCTTCAGCAACGAACACGGAGGAATAAGTCCAGAATTGCAAAGCAAGGTGCATCGGGAAATGTACATCCCCATGCAGGGCATGATCGAAAGCCTCAATGTCTCCGTGGCTGCGGCCATTTCCCTGTACGAGGCCTGGAGACAGAGAAGCGCCAAAGGAATGTACCAAAAACCTTCCTGGGACCAAGCTACGCTTGAGGCCAAGTTTTCCGACTGGACCCAAAGATAGGAACCTTTCTCCAGGTAACACCTGAAGTTGGAATATGGCGGTTCAAAAAGATTGCCAATTGTGGGAATCTTATCTTTGAAACATTCAACCTTTTCCCAGAGACAAGCCAGATAACATGACATCCAACAATACACTGGGACGCTGCTTCCAGCTCACCACCTATGGAGAATCCCACGGCCCGGAGATCGGCGGAGTCGTTGACGGCTGTCCCTCCGGCATCCCACTCGAGGAAGGCCTTGTTCAATCCGAGCTGGACCTGAGAAAGCCGGGCAAGAGCACGGCAAGCACATCCCGAATGGAAGGGGACAGGGTTCGCTTGCTTTCCGGGGTCTTCCACGGGGTAACCACCGGAGCCCCCATAGGCTTCTCTATTGCCAACAGGGAGCAGCGTTCCGCGGAGTACGAAAAACTGAAGGATGTATATCGCCCAGGACACGCTGATTATACCTACGCTGCCAAGTACGGGGTGCGGGATTACCGCGGTGGAGGTCGCTCCTCTGCCCGGGAGACTGCCTGCCGGGTGGCCGGTGGGGCTGTGGCGCAGCAGTTCCTTCGGAGCAAGGGAATCTCGGTCACCGCATACACCAGGAAGCTGGGGGGCATCGAGGCGGAGGTTATAGCCCCGGAGCAGGCGGCCCAACACCCTTACTTCGCTCCCGACCCTTCCGTGGTGGAACTGTGGGAGAAAAGGCTCAAGAAAATGCGCAAGATTGGGGACAGCATTGGAGGCCTCGTGGAGATCCGGGCCCAGGGTGTCCCCGCCGGCCTGGGTGAGCCCGTATTCGACAAGCTGGATGCGCGTCTAAGTCATGCCCTGATGAGCGTAGGGGCGGTCAAGGCAGTTGAGGTGGGTGCCGGCACGGACGCGTCTGAGCTCAGGGGAAGCCAGAACAACGATCCCCTTTTGGAAGAAGGCTTTGCCCAGAACAACGCCGGAGGCATACTGGGCGGAATCTCCTCCGGCCAGCCCATTGTCCTGCGTGCTGCGGTCAAGCCCATCCCCTCCATCTCCCTACCGCAGCGCACCATAAATACCCGGGGTCAGGAAACCTCCCTACAGATCCAGGGTAGGCACGACGCCAGCGCCATTCCTCGAATAGTGCCCGTTCTCAAGGCAATGACCCTGCTCGTTCTAGCCGATATGTGGATCCTGCACCTGGGCCCGGGGCACGGGTAGCCCCCGCTTGGCCTTACCCAACTCCAAACCGGGGCATGCCACCACCCTGCTTAAAAGGTGACACTGCCCCCTCCAGCGTCCTTTATGCAGCCCAGCACAAACAAAGCAGACCCCCAGAGCATGGCTGCGGACGGCCTGGGGAAAAAAATATGGGAGCTGGCCTGGCCGCAGCTTCTAATGATGTTCTTTCATTTCTGGATAGGCTTCATCGACGTATACGTGGCCGGCCTCATCGGTGACCAGGAACAGGCGGTGCTGGGCATTATCACTCAGGTCCTGCTCTTCTTTCTCATCTTGGCCATGGCCCTGTCCAACGGAGCGGTAGCCACAGTCAGCCAGTCCCTTGGCGCGGGCAAAACCCAGCGGGCCAAGCGGTACGTGGGGCTCTGTCTCGTGCTTGTGCTGGGGGCAGGCGCGCTCCTTCTGCTTTTCGGGCTGCTCTTCCAGGAGCGCCTGATTGATCTGCTCCAGGTCCCGGACAGAATCAGGGAGCTCACCATGAGCTTCCTCTTGATCTATCTATTCCTGACTCCCGTATATTATCTGCTCATTGTGAGCAACGCCGTGTTCCGTGCCCAAAAGCAGGTCCACATTCCCCTGATCAGCATGATCCTGGTGACCGGGATAAACGCCTGGGCGGACTTCGGATTGTGCTTCGGAATCCTGGGAATGCCCGAGCTAGGATCCATTGGACTGGCCTGGGCCACCATGCTCTCCGTAAGTTGCGGCTGTCTCTTCAACCTGGCCATTCTGGCCAAGCGTGGCTGGCTTCGGCCAAACTTCATTCCCCCACTGCGCTGGATTCGAGCTGGACTTCCCTACTTGTGGCGAGTAGCCTGGCCTGCAGGACTATTACAGGTCCTCTGGAACGCAGGATACCTGGTCCTTTTCGCC
>CAYSPQ010000114.1:0-5769 GCA_964432965.1 uncultured Desulfohalobiaceae bacterium | reverse complement strand
CTCTGTCTTTTGTCATCTGCGCCTGCAAGAAAGACTTCTTGCAGGCGCCTCTGGACAGGGAACAGCTGGAAGACAGGAGTTGAATAAAATATTTGTGCGATCCATATGAGAAGCCTTGGTTTACTCCTTATACTGTGGCTGGCTCTTTTTAATGCAGGAGGCACTCCCGCGGAAGAACCGGAAAGAGTTGCAGTTCATGCCCTGGCCGGGCAGGGCGGACAGGAAATACCGGAAGGCGAGCAGGTGACCACGCTTGGCGTGGTTACCGGCTCCTTCCTGGAGGACTGCGGCCTGGACGGATTTTTCCTCCAGGGGCTGAATCCGGCACCGGACGGCAAGCCCTCCGGACTGTTCGTCTATCTTCCGGATGCGAGCGAGGAGGAGGCGAATAAGTTGGAGCCCGGTCGCTTGGTGTGGCTTCAGGGACGGAAGGGAGAGTTCAAGGGCCGGCCTCAGCTGCAACAGGTCCAAAAACTCGATTTTCTGGGCTCAAGAGAGGTGGATACCCACTCTGTTTCTCTTCCCTTGTCCGACCCCCATCGTTTGGAAGGAGTGAGGCTCCGTCTGGAACAGGAGCTCACCGTGACCGGCAACAAGGATTTGGCCAGATACGGCAGTTTGGAGCTCGCTGTGGGAGGACGGGCCTTCCGGCCCAGCAACTTCCCCCCGGGAGAGGGTCCGGAAAATCCGCGCCGGCAGGATAAGCGAATCATTTTGGACGACGGTTGCTATAGCCGCAACCCCGAGCCCATCCCCTATCTGAGCCGGGAAGGAACCCGCAGGGTGGGGGCCAGAGTGGAATCCGGGCTGACCGGGATCTTGACCCATGCCTTCCAGGCTTGGCGTATACATCCTGTCCAACCTCCGGCATTCGAAAGGGCCAATCCCAGACCGGATCCGCTACAAATGCCGGGAGAAAACGCGGTTCGAGTTGCGGCCTTTAATGCGGAGAACTACTTTCTGAGCCTGGGAGAGCGTGGTGCGGAGAACAAGAGGCAATTGCGGCTGCAGCGACAGAAGCTCTATGCGGCGGTGCAAAAGCTGAAAGCGGATGTGTTGGCCCTGGTTGAGATGGAGAATGATACCAGGGTTCCCAAAGATTTTATCCGGGGCCTGCGTGAAAAGACCCAGCAGCCGTGGCGTTTGGTGGACAAGCAAGATCCGGGCAAGGATGTGATAAAGGTGTCCTTGGCCTACCGCGAAGATCGGGTGCAGCTGAAGGGTGAAGCCAGGCGCGACAGGCGGGAGGTCCATGACAGGTCGCCCCTGCTGGCCGCCTTCCGTCCTACGGATGGGGGGGAGCCCTTCTCCGTGGCCGCGGTTCACTTCAAATCCAAGATAGACTGCCCCCAGGAGGGAAAGGACAGCGATACTGCCGGGACGGGATGCTGGAATCAACGCCGTATGCAACAGGCCAGGGCGCTCACCGAGTTCATTGAGCACTGGCGCGGGGAGATGGACGGTCCGCCAGTTCTCGTGGCCGGTGACCTGAATGCCTACGGAGACGAGGATCCGATGGAAGTACTGCGTAAATCCGGTAAACGGGACCTGATGGCAAAGTACCTTCCCTGGCGGGAGCGCTATACATACGTATATCAAGCAGAGTCCGGCTATTTGGATCATCTTTGGGCCGGGCCGGAGTTGGTTCCTCGAGTTAAGGAGGTTTATTCTCCCCCTATCAATGCAGACGAGCCCCCTTTCCTGGAGTACGGTCACGGCGGACCACAGGGCCGTCATCTGGAAGCAGATCCCTATCGGGCTTCGGATCATGATCCCGTGGTGGTGGATCTGCAGGGAAAGTAACTCCTCACCGGTCAGGGTATCAGGCTATTTCCTTGTCAGGCTTAGGATTACCTCGATTTGCGTAGTTCCGGGGAACATGTCCAAGGGCAGCAAGCGATCCGGGTGATACCCTTGATCTAGCCACTGCCGCACGGATCGGGGAAGCAGGTCCGCATTGCAGTGTATGTGCAGCACCCTTGCCGGATCCCTGCGGGCCAGGGCTGGAATAACACCCTGATCCGGCCCCTGCCTGGGAGGGTCTAGCAGTATAGATTCTTGTTGGGGCAGAGGTGCAGGCAGAATCTTTTCCAGGTTCCGGGAGGTTATTTCTCCGGCGCGGAATTGCGTCCGGGAACCTGCCGGGTTGAGCCGCTTGTTTGCCTTGGCGGCCTCAATGGAGGATCCATCCGAATCCACACCTACCACCTGCTTGTACTGTTCAGCTAAATAATGACTGAACAGGCCGAAACCGCAGTAGAGATCCAGCAGCCTACCCTTTTTTTCACCGCTGAGCAGCGAGGTTGCCCTCTGCAGCAGCAAGGGAACCATGGATTCGTTGACCTGGCAGAAGGAAGTGGGATGGAACAGAAAGCGATATCCGTCTTGGGTGAGCATGAGTCGCTGTCTGCCGAACAGCCTCTTAAGGCTGGGCATATTCGAGGGACGGCGGGCCTCCAGGTAGTAGGACGAGGATTGGGGATCCGGATAGGCAAAAGCGGCAACTACCGGCTCTTCCAGATCCTGCACGTGTCTGGCCAGGAGCTTCAGCTTCCGCACTAGCGGGCCGTTCATGGTGTCCACGTTGAAGATGACAGCGTGCTCCGCATAACTTCCGCGAATGATCAAGTGGTTGAGATGCTTAGCCACCAGCCGGAAAGGGGGCTCGCTGATTTTCTCCCGCAGGAAACGGTAAATACGGCTGTGTGAATCCGGTTCCAAGGGAGAGGCCAAGAAGGGGCTTTTTTGCTGCCGGGGTTTTTCCCCGGCCAGATGCAGGAAAAGTGTGCCTTTTCTCCACAGCGCCCGCCTCTTGGAGGTGGTGCGATACTTGCGGGGCAGAGGCGAGGCCTGGATGGATTCCACTGTCCCGGGCAGATCGCGGCTCTGCCAGAACATTTGCAGAGCCCGGTCCTTCAGCTTGAGTTCCCGCTCATAGTCCAGATGCACCAAGGGGGCACCCTGTCTGGTAGCCCCCTGCGCAGGATTTCCAGCAGGATACGGAGCCAGGGAGCGCAGCAAATCGGTAAAACCGGCCTCCTCCGGCTTCTCCGGAGATGGCTTTCGGCCAGCAGACACTGTGCGTTTTCCCGGCTTCTGACTCTTGCTCACTCGTGCCGCCTCATTTTGCTTGGTCTGCAAGGTCACTTGTTGTCATTACTCATCCCTTGATCCCGGGGAAGAAGAAAAAAGATCCCTGTTTCCGCAGGGAAGCTGGCTACTGACTCGCCTGTGCTTCCGCGAATTCGTACTTCTCGTTCAGAAGAGATTTAACCTGGAAGTATTTGTCCATGATCTCCTCCTCGGAATCTCCCGGAATATCCAGGATGCAGTAGCGATAGCTCTCCGGATTGTGCTTGTAGTCGGAAAGCATGGAGTGCTCGTGGACCAGGTTGCGCACGTGGATTTCCGGGAACCGGATCTGCAGCTCGTTCAGGTCGCTTTGAGTAGGTGTCTTGAGGATCCATTTATCCGTGAAGGAGTGCAGTTCGAAGTTGTAGCAGTAGGAGAAGGTCTTCTCCGTGGTAGGACTAAAGCTGGGGCTCTGGCCCAGAGCGACTTCACACAGCAGATGCAGCGGATCGTAGCCACGAACGGATTCGATGGTTTTGGCGAACTGGAAGGCTATTCTGCTGTTCACCTCCAAAATGGAAAAGGTTCCCCTTTCCTCATCCAGGCGCATTTCCACGTTGAAAAAGCTGTTGTTCAGGCCCAGCTCCGGAATGAGCCTGCTTATGGCCTCCTGGATGCGTTGGTGCAGATCCGGACGGAAGGAGCAGGGGAACTTGTGGTGGCTGAAGGACCCGCATTCCTGTCTAAAGACGGCGCCGGTTATGCCGAATATCTGCACCTCCCCTTCCGCCACGAATCCGTCCACGGTGATCTGGTTGCCCTGCACCAACTCTTCACAGAGAAAGTTGTTACAGGTCATCACATTCAGCGGATCCAGATACTTGTTGTTTATGGAAAGCGCGTCCAAGAAGTACTGGTTGTTCCTGGCTATCTGCAGGCTCTCTCTGCCTACGTGATAGTGCAGGTCGTTCTTGTGCTGCACAATGTGGGTGGCGAAAGAGATGTTTCCTCGCACCGGCTTGATGAAGAAGGGAGAGTCCAGCTTGGACGGATCGCGAAGATAGTCCAGTGCCAGGGAAAAGCTGGGCGTGTGCTCGGAAACGCATCTTCTCTGGATCCGGCGGCTTATATACTTGTTCTGACAATTGGTCACAGCCTGGACTGAAGCGAAGCGTTTCCCGGTTTGTTCGGCGATGATGGCGGCAAAGACGGCTGAGGAGTCGTGAGTCCCCACTACTCCGTCGTACATGGAGGGGTATTTGTGCATTAATTCGATGGTGCGTTCCAGGTAGTCGCACACCCCGTATTCCAGGATTCTTTCCGAAGTGTCGATAGTGGGCTCGATATCCTGGGCTAGGGAGAGACTCCTCTCCACTATATCTATATCGCTTGCGTCGCAAAGGAACAAAAGCTTTGCCTTTTCCATCCAAACCTCCTGCCATCCATATTGTTATTTTTTGTTCCTCGTGTCTGTATCCAGGGGAAAACGAACCTCATGGTTTGTGTCCGGGCCATGGGGTGGCTTATCTTGCCAACACCTCTAGGGATTAGGTTTTTGAAAAAATAAAGCCCAGCTTGAACAATAGGTTATGGGAAGAAAGTCAAACAATCAGCTCATAAGCTTTAGGGATTTGGAACTGGCAAGTAGCGCCGTGGCGCCTTTTGCGGAAGAGGCAATCAGGGCAATCCCAGGGAAGATTCCGCAGTCCATTGCGAAGTATCAACGCAACCGGTAATCATGCGCCCCTGCTTGAAAATGTGAAGGAAGTTCTCATGTCGGGTAAGGCAATCGATATCCTGTAGTGGATTGGAATCAAGAACCAGAATGTCCGCGTATTTGCCCTTTTCCAGGGTGCCCAGCACATGGTCAAGGCCCAAGGCTTTTGCTGCGGTCTGAGTGGAGGTTCGAATGGCTTGCATTTCATCCATCAACCCTTCCCGGACAAAATGGGAGAGCTCCATGGCGTTCTTGCCGTGGAAATTGTAGGGAGTGCCGGCGTCCGTGCCCATTATGACCTGTACGCCATGCTCGAGAGCCCTGTGCAAGTTTTCCTTGCGTATCTGGGCCACCTCCTTGGCCTTGTCGAACATGAATTGAGGTATGCCGTTTTTCCTAGCGGATTCTATCATCCAGAAGTTTGAGCTGAGAGTAGAGGTCAGAAACACCCCTTGATCGGCCATCATCCGCAAGGCTTCATCATCCGCAAGGGTTCCGTGTTCGATTGTCCGGACTCCGGCCTTTATCGCGTTCTTGATTCCTTCTGCCCCATGGGCGTGCGCCGCAGTGTGCCTGCCCGTCTTTTTGCCCTCCTCGACAACCGCCTCTATCTCCTCTATGTTCAGGTGTGGAGCAGCCGGAGTGCCCCCGGGATTCATGATGGCCCCGGTGGCCATGACCTTGAGATGGTCCGCGCCTTCCTTGATTTGCTCCCTGGCGGCTCGGCGATTCTCGTCCACTCCATCCGCCTCGCGGTAAAGGCCATGGAAGTAGTCGTTGCCCGCTGTCAGCATGCAGATAATTCGACCACTGGCCAGGATGCGCGGGCCTATGACCAGATTTTCCTCTACCGCTCTTTTCACCGCGATATCGATATAGTTGGCTGATCCAGCGTTGCGAACAGTAGTAAAACCGGTGAGAACAGTGTTGCTCATCTCCAGGGTTGCTCGAATGGTGCGTATCTTGTCCTCTACCAGGCT
>CAYSPQ010000113.1:0-5776 GCA_964432965.1 uncultured Desulfohalobiaceae bacterium | reverse complement strand
CAGGCCCACAAGGATCTGCGGCGATCCAGGGCGGCAGGCTGCAACATCATCCCCACCACAACCGGGGCGGCCAAGGCCGTGGGTCAGGTGATCCCGGAGCTGGAAGGGCGCATCGACGGCTACGCCCTGCGAGTGCCCACGCCCACGGTTTCCGTTATCGATTTCGCCGCCCTGCTGCAGAAGGAAACCACTGCCCAGGAAATCAACAATGCCTTCCGGGAGGCTGCGGAGAAAGAGCTGCGGGGCATTCTTGCTGTAAACGAGGAACCCCTTGTCTCTTCCGACTTTATAGGCGAGCCTCACTCCGCTGTTCTGGATCCGGAATTCACCGGTGTGCATCCCGGAAACGTGGCCAAGCTCATGGCCTGGTACGACAACGAATGGGGTTATGCCTGCCGCGTGGCGGATCTCGCCGCCAAGATGGGCTCCTCCCTAAATCGATAGAAGCGCACGGCAGCGGCGGAAGGCGCTCAAGCCTTTCGCCGCGCTTTCATGTCCTTCCCGGCCAAGCTGGCCTGCCTGCAAAAGAATCCGTATTAAGACTACGTCCTGCCTTGTAGCTCTGGGAAAAATGATCTGAATTTGCCTGAAGGGTTACCCTTAAGGCATGATCAGTTTCGTCTGGATAGGCCTTTGGGGAGAGCAGCCGTCTAAGCGTGAAGATCCCTCTCTGGGTCTATGCCGTGCTTGCGCATCCGGTTCAGAACAGTAACCCGGTTGATGCCCAGGATTCTTGCCGCCTTGGACTTGTTGCCTCCGCTCTTTTTCAGGGCCTCAATTAGCTCCACCTTTTTCCGCTCCTCGCCTTCCAGGCCCGAAGTGGCGGCTTTTTCACTGCGATCCCCCCACCATCTCAGTTGCTCAGGCAGGTGCTGCGGCTCGATTATGTTGCCGTCGGAGAGCACATAGCCGCTTTCCAGGGTGCTCTTTAGCTCTCTCACATTGCCCGGCCAGGGATAGTGCATGAATATGCGCATGGTTTCCGGGCTGACCCCAGGAAAACGATCCCTGCTCCTCTGGGAAAGGCGCTGGGTGAAGAAGTGCACCAGATGGGGCACGTCCTCCATGCGCTCTCTCAGGGGAGGCAGGTTGATGCGCACTACGTTTATTCTGTAATAGAGGTCCTGCCTGAAGCGTTCCTCCTCTACAAGCTCCGGCAAGTTCTTGTTAGTGGCTATTATGAATCGCACATCAACGGAGATGGTTCTGTTGTCTCCTACCCGCTCGAAAGTCTTGTTCTCCAGCACGCGAAGGAGCTTGACCTGGGTGGACAGGGGCAGATCTCCTATCTCGTCCAGAAAGATGCTGCCCTTGTCGGCAGCCTCGAATCTGCCTTTTCGATGCTGCAGTGCGCCTGTAAAGGCTCCTTTCACGTGACCGAAGAGCTCGCTCTCTATGAGGTATTCGTTCAGCGCGGCACAGTTCACCTGCATATATGGCTGATTTGCCCTGAGGCTCATCTTGTGCAGGGCTTGTGCCACCAGCTCCTTTCCCGTGCCGGACTCGCCGCAGATGAGCACGGGGAAGTCAGTGGGCGCCGCCTTTTCCACCAGCTCGAAGACTTCCTTCATCTTGCTGGAGTGCCCGATCATTCCCTGAAAAGTGGTTTCCTCGTCCAGGGTTCTGGATAGCTGCCGCAGCTCCCGGTCCATTCGGTCCATTTCGGAAACGTCGGTCACCACTTCCACTGCGTTTAGGCTACCGTCCTGTCCGTCCTTTAGCACAGTGGCGGTCTTGAGCACCGTAACGCAGGAGCCGTCCTTCCGGATCAGGTGGCACTTGCGCTTCATCTGCTCCTGCCCGGCGAATAGCTGGCACCAGGCCCCGTCCGAGTCGGGCTGCAGCAGCTTGCAGGCGTCGCACCTGAAGATGGTGCAGGGCCTTTCCAGTATCTCCTCTCTGGAGTAGCCGGTTATCTCCTCCAGGGCCCTGTTCACCATCTGGATCTTCCCGTCAGCGGAAACCACCAGCAGGCCCTCCTGCATTATCTCCACGATATCACTGCAGAAATCAGCAGTGCATCTAGTCGTTGATGGCATGAAGCAGTCCTCTTATTTAGGGGTGTTAAACAGTTGGTGAAACAATATTTAAACATTTTTGTATAATGCAAGAATTTTTGGGAAAGATCAAGGTGGGTGCTCCTATCTTACAACCAATGAATACAGTTGATTATAAAATTATTGCCTGCAGCGATTGATGGCATGTTTTGTGCTTTGATTAATAGCAAGATTTACTAAGTATTGGCTGGTATGTTGTTATGTACAGTAGGTCGGAAGTCTTTTTCCTGGAATGGACAATAAAGGGGGGAAGTTATGAAGAAAACAATTGTTCTGCTCCTGGCCGGATTGCTGGTGGCCGCCCATGTGGGAGTCAGTGTAGCCAGTCTGGACGGAAATGAGCGCAAGGGGAGGTATCTCTTTCAGCAGAATTGCCGTCCCTGCCACATGGAAAACCCGGAAAGGGAGCCTGCTGGGGACGTTCTGGAGCCTGCGGCCAAGCGGCAGGCGGAATGGGGGGAGGTCTTCGAGAACAAGGAGGCTTTGCCCTGCTATGAGCATTGGGATCTGTCCGAGCAGGACGTGATCGACATCCACACCTATCTGCACGGAGGAGCTGCGGATTCTCCGACACCGGAGACCTGTTCTCTGGGAAGCCGGGATTTCGCCGTAAAGGAGTAGTCGACTGCCGGGCACGGGAACGGAGTTGGACCCGGCCTGGGCCAAGCAGCCGGGAAAGGCTCTTGAGCCAGCAGCAGGTTTGCCCGGGCTGGGGGTATCAAGCCAGGTAAAAGCAAGGAGGGAATACAGCTTATGAAGCGCGGGATTACTTTAATCGCGGCAGTCCTCTTGCTGGCAGCAATGCTGCTGGCTGCTGGGGGCGTCAAGGCAACTGGGATCCAGGCCTACGAGCCAGGAGAGCATATCCCCACAGTGGAAGCAGAAACTGATGTACCGGATCCTTATCACACCTTTGTCTCCACGGATTTCGTGGAGTCCGTGGTGAGCGAGGAGCTGTTGCGTGAAGATCCGAGGCGGGAGGTCAAGCTCATAGACTCTAGGCCCAAGCGCTCCCGCTACGATCGCGGTCATATTCCCACCGCGGTAAGTCTGCCGGACAGGGAGTTCGAGGAAATGGCGGATGAAGTGCTGCCGCAGGACACCTCCACTCTACTGGTATTCTACTGCATGAACCCTGGGTGAAGCATGAGCCACAAATCCGCCTGGAAGGCGGAAGAGATGGGCTATGAGAACGTGGCAGTCTATCCTCACGGATATGATGAATGGGAGGAGCAGGGATATAAAACCTGGACCATAGAGGATGTGGCTGTTGCCGCGGAAGCAGAGGCGGAAGAGAGGCGGGAGCCGGCGCAAGAGCCGGCTGAGACGGAAGTAGTAGAGGGCGAGATGATGGGAACCATTGACGAGGACTTCTTCCGTGAAGTCGTGGAGGAGAGGCCGGAAAGCGTTCAGCTCATAGATGTTCGCAACAGGGAGGAGTTCCAGGAAGGTCACTTCCCTACAGCCGAGCGGATGACTGTGGATGATATCGAGGAACGAATAGAGGAGTTCGACACCTCGCAAAAGCCGATAGTTCTGTACTGCGCCACTGGGGCCCGTAGCGGAGAGGCCTACTTCCTTTTCGAGGACCACAGGCCGGAGTTGGACGTATACTATCTCGACGCTGACGTTAACTTCAACGGGGCCGATTACAGCATAGAATAGGGGCTCGGCATCCACAAGCAGGCTCGCTGCTCTGCGGCTTTTGTCGCAGGGCGAGCCTGCAGCGCCTCTGGTTCAATTAACGAGTCATGGCTGTGCGGTAGCGGCGATCACTTCCGGGTTCCCCCCGCAAGTGGACTTCCCGGCGGCCGCCAGCCGCACAAGCCTCAAGGAGGTTCCCCTTGGCCACCACTTTCTGGAGCACCCTGAGAGACGAGGCGCGGAAGAACTATATCCTTGTCTTCCAGCAGAACTGGCCAGGATGGCTGGCAGGGATATTCCTGGCCTTTCTGGCCCTGATGATCTTTCTGTGGGAGAGCATGTGGGGCATCACCGGTGGCTTTCGCAACTGGGGAGACTGGGTGTTCTACAGCCTGGGGCTCTACGGGGAAAAGCCTGTGGAGCCCTGGCTGAGCACCATGTCCGTGAGCAACATCGGACTGGTGCTGGGGGCGCTGGCCGCCGCGCTTCTGGCCGGGCAGTTCAAGCTCAGGGGCTCCTCCTGGTACGAATACTCCAAGGGTGCCGCAGGCGGGGCGTTCATGGGGATAGGAGCGGCATTCGCCTCCGGGTGCAACATAGGGGGCTTCTACAACGCCATAGGCATGTTCTCCATGGGCGGATACGCCATGATGATCGGCCTGGGCATCGGCGCTTACCTGGGGCTGCGCTTTTTGATCCTGGAGATGACCCGGATGCCCCAGCTTGCCGGAGCCTCCGCAGGCCTGGAGGGCAAGTCCGGAAAGCCCCTGATTGACTGGGCCAGGGTAGGGCCCTATGCGGGGGGCATGCTGCTGCTGGGCATTGTTCTGGCCTTCTATCTCTACTCGCAGCTGGGGCTTACCGAGGTGGGCGGGCTGCTCTTCTTCGGCTCCCTGATCGGGCTCACCATGCAGCGCTCCCGGTTCTGCTTCGCCCGGACCTTCAGGGAGCCCTTCATGACCGGGGACGCGGAGATGGTGCGCGTGGTGGCCCTCAGCCTGCTGGTATACGGGATGGGCTCCGCGGTTATCAAGTATAACTGGCTGCAGCCGGAGATGATGGGAGTGCATCACCCCTTCTGGCTGGGCAGCCTGATCGGGGGAATCATCTTCGGATTCGGAATGCTGCTCTCCGGAGGCTGTGGCTCCGGATCCCTGTGGAGAGCGGGAGAAGGGCACATAAAGCTGATCATAACCGTGGTCTTCTTCGCGGTGACCACCTCCCTCGGGTTCACCGCACTGGAGCATTACGAGATCGCCGAGCGCCTGGGCACGGGAACCTTCATGCCCGACGTCTTCGGCTGGCCACTGGCCATGATCGTCTTTGGGCTCATTCCTATGGCCTGGGTGCTCTGGGCCATATGGAACGAGAAAACAGAAAAATTCGTGGCATTTTAAAGGAGGAGAAAATGGAAACACACATCAATGCGGACCAGGTGCTGGACACCAGCGGATTGAGCTGCCCCATGCCCTTGCTGAGGACCAAGAAGGCCCTCAAGGAGCTGGACAGCGGACAGGTGCTGCAGATCATAGGCACGGACCCGGGATCCAAAAACGATATCCCGGACTACGGAAACAAGCACGGCAATGAGTTCCTGGGCATGTACGACTCCGAGGACGGCAAGACCTATTACTTTATAAGGAAGGGGTAGCCATGCAGGACGTGACTGTATTGATCCGGGATCCGGATCAGCAATACGAGGGCCTGAGGACCAGCCTGGGGCTGCTGTTGCACGCCACATCCGTGAACATGGTGGTTCTGGGCCACCAGATCCAGGAGATGAGCGAGGAGTACGAGGACAACATGGGGTTTCTGGACGAGATGGAGGGAGAGCGCTTTTCCGACAATCCGGACAATGTGGAAAAATACGGCTTCCGGCCCATAGACAGGGAAGGGGTGGCGGAGCTGGTAAAGAAATCCCCTGTGGTCATACCCTTTTAGCAAGGAGATCGGGATGAGCACTCTGCACATATTAAAGTCCAAGCCGGACGAGTTTGTAGAGTATCTGATGGAGCGCGAATGCGAGGAAAACGATTGCCAGGTCAGGGAGACCTTTGCTCCGGATGTGGATTGGC
>CAYSPQ010000112.1:0-5823 GCA_964432965.1 uncultured Desulfohalobiaceae bacterium | reverse complement strand
CAGCTGCAAACCGTCCATTTGCATGAGAATTACCGATCCGGACAAAGTATATTGGACTTCTCCGCAGGGTTAAAGCCTGGGTCTCCCAGGCTTGTCAGCCGTTGCGGCACAAAGGATGTCATTCGTTTTTACCGGGCCCAGACCTCCAAGCAGGAGGCAGTCTGGATAGCCGAACAGATCAAGTCCCTTCTGGGGGGCATGAGCCATCTGCAAGCAGACCAGAGGGACTCCGGAGGCCTATCTCCCGGGGATATCGCTGTCCTGGTCCGCCTGAGGGCCATGCTCCCTGTGATCCGGACGGTGCTGGACAGCTACGGCCTGCCCTGCAGCTCTCCGGAAGAGGAAAACTTCTGGGAGGACACCCGCATCCGCTTCCTGCTGAACACGGTTGCCGCAAAGCTGGGCCATCCCGTATCCGATTCCGACATCGGGGATTGTCCGGAAGAAGCGTTGCACCAGGGGCCCCGGGAGCTTGCTTCCGCCCTGCGGGAACAGGCGCAACTGGATTCCATGTTCTGGCAATCCAGGCCGTTTCGGGAACTCGAACGGTCTTACAGGGAGAATGGAAGCTGGAGGAAACTTCTGGACTGGATTGCCTTGGAGCGGGAGCTTTCCCAGATAGAGTCCAGGGGACAGAAGATCAGGCTGATGACCATGCACGCCGCAAAGGGACTGGAGCTCGATGCTGTTTTCCTGGCCGGCCTGGAGGAGGGCATCCTGCCCCTGACGGAAGTTGGGGAAACAAGAGACGAGGAAGGCATGGAAGAGGAGAGGCGGCTACTCTACGTGGGGCTTACCCGGCCCAAGACCGTTCTGCATCTTAGCCGGGCCGAGCGAAGACAGCTCTACGGGAATACGCGGAGCCGCCCGCCCAGCAGATTCCTTCGGGATCTGCCCTGGGAAGGTGTGGAGATCCTTAGGGGAGTAAAGCGTGCAGTTCCCCGGGAAAAGCGGATGCGTCTGATATAGCGAGATGGCAGGCATGAACCTGGACTGCACCCGCCTTCCATGGAAAATTGCCGCTCCCTCCTTTGTCTGGCCGGCTCGGGTGGGTGAGAACTGCCGCCTGCTGGAAGGCCTGGTGGACGAGGTGGCCGTAACCCTGTTTCAAGCCGGGCCCTGCCTGGAATACAGCGAGCTGGATCTGCCGCCGGACCTGCCCGGTCTGGGCCTATCCTATCATGTGCATCTGCCTCTGGATCTTCCCTGGAGCCAAGGAGCGGAGCCAGTATTCGAACTGGTCCGGGCCCTGTTGGAAAAGTCCTTTTTCCTGGACCCGCACGCCTATGTCCTGCACCCACCCCATGACCCTCATCTACTGGACCACTTCCTTCGCCTCTGGAGCGGCGAGAATGAACCGCAGAAGCTCCTGCTGGAGAATATTCAAGGCAACGACCTGCTCCACCAGTGGTCAATCATTGAAAAATGGGACTGCGGCATCTGCCTGGATATCGGACACCTTCTGGCCTTCGCCCAACAGGAAATCCTTTATGCCACCGGCCTCTGGCCAAGAACCAGGATGCTCCACGCCTATGGCCCTGGGCCCGGAGGGGAGCACGATTCCCTGTCCCGGCTGGACAGCCACGGCTTTGCCTTGCTGTGCACCGCTATGGCCAATATGCAAATTGGCGGCACTGTTGTCCTGGAAATGTTTGACCCAGAAAAACTCCACTCATCCCTTGACATTTTCCATTCCTGGTATAGGAATGGAATCTTGCCCTGCGACGATTGATCCCCTTTGACAGTCAGCAAGGAGCCCTTGTGCCCCACCGGGCGTACTTCCCGTATGCCCGCAAAGGTATATGCAAGAAGGGGATATCAGCCCTGGGCTTGATCAGGTGTAGACTCTTAACTTTCAACTTTAAACTTGCAAGACAGCCACCCCTGCAGGGGAAGTCCATCTATGGCATACTTCCGTCAACTAAGCGGAAAGCTCAACCAGCTCCTGCATCTGTTCAGCAGAAAAGACAAATGGCTCATACTGTTCATGGCCGACCCGGACGCGCTGGCCTCGGGCCTGGCCCTAAAGCGCATCATGGCTCACCGCGTGGGCAAGGCCAGCCTGGCCATGGTCAACGAGGTCACCAGGCCGGACAACATGGCCATGATCCGCTACCTGCAGATCCCGGTACAGCAGCTTACGGATCAGTACGCCGCCCAGTTCGACAAGTTTGCCCTGGTGGATTCGCAACCGCATCACCATCCGGAATACGAGAAGTATTCCTTCTCCGTGGTAATCGACCATCACCCCCTGAACAAGGACAATCCGGTGCAGGCCCCCTTCACCGAGATCCAGCCCAAGTACGGAGCCACCAGCTCCCTGATGACCGAGCTCCTGTACAATTTCAACCTTCGCCCCGGAAAGCGCTTGGCTACTGCACTTCTCTACGGAATCAAGACGGATACGCACAGCTTCGAGCAGTCCTTCCACGACGTGGACATTCGGGCCTTCCGTTATCTGACCAAGCTCTGCGATCATGTTCTTTTGCGCAAGATCGTGCGCAGCGAGTACCGCGTGGAATGGCTGCAGTATTTCTCCAAGGCCTTCAAAAAAATGCGTCTCTTGAACGATGGGCTTACCGTATATATGGACGAGGTGGACTCCACGGACATTCTGGTTATCCTTGCCGATTTCTTCCAGCGGGTGCACGATATTAGCTGGGATATTGTCAGCGGGGTAAAGGACGGCCAGCTTGTAAGCGTGTTGCGCGGAGATGGGGTCAAAGCGGATATGGGGGTCTTGGCCAAGGAGCTGTTCGGAGACTATGGCAAGGCCGGAGGACGCCAGTCCATGGCTCGGGCCGAGATACCCCTGGAAAACCTACAGGACGAGCACCCGCAGCAGTTCATCTGGGAGAGGCTGCGAAGCTGCAAGATCATCAACCATTCACCGGCCAAAGCCGTGAAAAGGGCATGAGCTGCGACCATGAGCCTTAGGGACATATTCAGCCGGGAAGCCGAGCCGCTCTATCTGATCGACGGGAGCTCTTTTCTCTACCGGGCTTTTTACGCCTTTCCCGATCTGGCCCGCTCCGACGGCTTCCCCACCAATGCCCTGTACATAATGCTGCGCATCCTGCTACGGCTGCAGAACAGGGAAAATCCAAGCCTAGCAGTCTTCCTCCTGGACGGGAGGGAACCCACTTTTCGCAACCAGATATATTCCGAGTACAAGGCTAACAGGCTGCTCATGCCCGAGGCCCTCTCCCAACAGATCCCGCCCATACTGGAAGGAGTGCAGTATTTGGGTATTGTTCCCTATACAGCCGAAGAGGCGGAGACAGACGACTATATCGCCAGCCTGGCGGAACGGTTCAAGGCAGAAAGGCCGGTGGTCATAGTCGGCTCGGACAAGGATCTTCTGCAGTGCCTGGACGAGGAGGTGGTACTCTGGGATCCGGGAACCCGGGAGGAAAAGATTACCACCCTGCAGGACTTTCGAAGCGAATACGGCCTAGAGCCAGGGCTATGGCCCGACCTTCAGGCCCTGACCGGGGACAAGTCGGACAACATACCTGGAGTCCCAGGTATCGGTCCCAAGACCGCGGTAAAGCTGTTGCATCGCTTCGGCTCCCTGCAAGGAATCCTGGAAAACCTGCAGGAGCTGGAGCCCAAGCTGCGGGAAAAGATTCGGACCAACCTGGAGAACCTGGAGCTGTCCAGAAGCCTGACCGGCTTAAAGACCGATCTTTTCTTGCGGCATTCCGCAGATGACATACGCGGATCCTATGCGGATACGCTGGCTCTGCGCAATCTCTTCCGCGAATACGAACTGAAGAGTCTCCTCTCCGAGCTGAACATCCCGGCAGAAGACACCTCTTCTGTGGAGCCCCGCGAGGCAGAGCACAATGAGCGACCCCGTGCCTCCCTGCCGCAATCCCTGCAGGGGAAGGCCCTTGGGCTATCCTTTCCGGACGGAGATAGGGGTTGCCTGCTGGGAGAGGAGGAGAGTGAATACTCCTTGCAGGGTGATGCCAGCAGCATTGTCAACCAGCTAAAGCCAGCGGAGAAGATCTATCTGCCCTGCTACAAGACCCTGCTGGAATCAGACCCCGCTTGGTTCCAGCTCCCGCCACAGCAGATATTCGACATCTCCTTGGCCTCCTATCTCCTGGATCCGGATGAAAAAAGCTCCAATTGGAACAGAATCCTGGACACCTTTTTGCCCCACTTGGATGTGCACCGGGACAACCAGGGCCTGGCAGCGCTGAAGCTGGGGCGCCTTCTGGAGGAGCGGCTGCAGCAGGCCGAGCTTTTGCAGCTCAAGGACAACCTGGAAAAGCCGCTTTCTCCGGTTCTGGTCCGCATGCAGGAAAGAGGGATCAAGATCGATCCCGAGGCCTTTAGCAGTTTTTTCCAGGAAGTGGACCAGGAACTGCAGGGACTGGCGGAATCGATTTACTCTTTGGCCGGGCAGGAGTTCAATCTGCGCTCCTCGCAGCAGGTGGCCAGAATCTTGTTCCAAGAGCTTGGGCTTAAGCCGGGCCGAAAGACCCCCTCTGGTACCCCCTCCACGGCCAGCGAGGTGCTGGAAGGGATGCAGAGCCAGCACCCCATCATAGCCGAGATCCTGCGCTACAGGAGTCTGGAGAAGCTGCGCTCCACCTATCTGGAGCCGCTTCCGCGCCTGGCGGATGAAAACCACAGGATCCACTCCCACTTCAACCAGATGAGCACCGCAACCGGTCGGCTCTCCAGCAGCAATCCCAATCTTCAGAATATCCCCATCAAGGGAGAGTTCGGGCCCAGGATGCGCTCCTGCTTCGTCCCCGAAGCTGGCAATCTTCTGGTAGCTGCGGATTATTCCCAGATCGAGCTCAGGCTCCTGGCCCACTTTTCCCTGGAGCCCAATCTGCTGGATGCCTTCACCCGCATGGAGGACATCCACGCCAGGACCGCCGGGCTAATCCTGGACAAGCCGGTGGCAGAAGTAACCCCGGACGAAAGACGCCAGGCCAAGACCATCAACTTCGGGCTCATCTATGGCATGGGACCCCAGAAGCTTGCCCGGGAAACGGGGATCAAGGTTCAGGAGGCCAAGGAATTCATCGGGATCTATTTCAGCAAGCTACAGCAGGTGAGCCTCCTATTCGAGAAGATAGTGGGAGAGGCTCAACAACAGGGATACGTAACCACCCTCTTCGGCAGGAGGCGATTGCTCCCGGACATCAACTCCCGCAACGAGAACCAGGCCCAGCAGGCAAGGCGCTTGGCCATCAACACCGTGATCCAGGGCAGTGCTGCAGATGTGATCAAGACGGCCATGCTTCGTGTCGAAGAAGACGAGGAGCTAAGGCAAACAGGGGCAAAGCTCATTCTGCAGGTTCACGACGAGCTCCTGGCGGAAGTTCCCGGGGGAAACGCGGAAAAGGCGGGCAAAAGAATGGCGGAAATCATGTCCTCGGTCGTGGATCTGCAGGTGCCCTTGACAGCTGAATGGGGGTTGGGCGAAAACTGGGCTCAAGCCCACTGAAAGTGGCTGACAGTGGATTGTCACTTCCGCCTTCAGCAACAATTTCCCGCTAAATGTTTCCAAACACCGGGGTTCACAGCCTAGCCTGCCCCAACAGAGCAATCCGCTCAAAAAAGACAGCAACTAGCCGGGAGCTAACCCCATCATGCTCAACAAACAGCGCCTTCTCACTCCGGGACCTACGCAGATTCCGCAGGAAGTGCGGGCCGCTCTGTCCATGCAGATGATCCACCACCGCAAGAGGCCCTTCCAGGAGATCATGCGCTCCCTGCAGAAGGATCTGCAAGACCTTTTCGGCACGGAGCAGCCAGTTATGCCCCTGGCCTGTTCCGGAACCGGTGCCATGCAGG
>CAYSPQ010000111.1:0-5828 GCA_964432965.1 uncultured Desulfohalobiaceae bacterium | reverse complement strand
CTGGACGCAGCCATGGGGCAGATGGTCAACTTCCTGGGCACCCTGCAGAACGAATGGGCCGGGGCCCAGGCCTTCAACAACGTGGACACCTATCTGGCCCCCTTCGTGCGAAAGGACAACCTGAGCTACCGCCAGGTGAAGCAGGCCATGCAGAAGTTCGTCTTCAACCTGAACACCACCTCTCGCTGGGGAGGCCAGAGCCCCTTCACCAACCTGACCTTCGATCTGGTCCCGCCGCGGCATATAGCGGAAGAAGCGGCCATAGTGGGCGGCGAGCCGCAGCAGGAGTGCTACAGCGATTTCGGCCCGGAAATGGAAATGCTGAACAAGGCCTTCCTGGAGGTTATGCTGGAAGGGGACTACCACGATCGCATCTTCAGCTTTCCCATACCCACCTACAACGTAACCGAGGACTTTCCCTGGGATTCAGAGGTGGGAGAGCTCCTGCTGCAATTGACCTCCAAGTATGGGGTCCCCTACTTCCAGAACTTCATAAACTCCGACCTGCGACCGGAGGACGTGCGCTCCATGTGCTGCCGACTGCAGATGGATCTGCGGGAGTTGCAGCACCGCACCGGCGGTCTTTTCGGAGCCGGAGACCTGACCGGATCCATCGGAGTGGTAACCTTGAATCTGGCCAAGCTGGGCTACCTGGCCGAGGACGAGGAGGACTTCCTGGATCTTATCTCCGAATACGCCACCCTGGCCAAGGATTCCCTGGAGTTCAAGCGCAAGTGGGTAACAGACAACATGGAAAGGGGCATGTTCCCCTTCTCCAGGCGCTACCTCAAGAACGGGCTAAAGGCGCATTTCA
The DNA here is from genome assembly GCA_964432965.1 of uncultured Desulfohalobiaceae bacterium. Taxonomy (GTDB): domain Bacteria; phylum Desulfobacterota; class Desulfovibrionia; order Desulfovibrionales; family Desulfothermaceae; genus JAIPDU01. The sequence goes on along the minus strand of CAYSPQ010000111.1, from coordinate 5,014 downwards.
GCACCATCGGACTCATCGGAGGCCACGAGGCCTGCCTCAACCTCTTGGGCAAGGGGATAGAAACCCAGTCCGGTGTCCGGCTCATGACCCGTACTCTGGACCACCTGCGGGAACTGACCACTGGATTCCAGGAACAGACGGGCAATCTGTTCAACCTGGAGGCCACCCCGGCGGAGGGAACCAGCTATCGCCTGGCCAAGATCGACAAGGAGCTCTACCACGACATACAGACCTCGGGAGAGGAAGTGCCCTACTACACCAACTCCACCACCCTGCCCGTGGATGCGACCACGGACGTGATCGCCGCCCTGGAGCACCAGAACATGCTTCAGCCCAAGTACACCGGGGGAACCGTGTTCCACACCTTCCTGGGAGAAGCGGTCTCCGACCCCCAAGCCCTGAAACGATTCATGATAAAGGCCATGAGCCGGACCAAAGTGCCCTACTTGTCCATAACTCCTACCTTTTCCGTGTGCAGGGAGCACGGCTATCTGGAGGGCGAACACTGGATCTGCCCCCACTGCGAAAGGGAAGCCGAGGTTTACACCCGCGTGGTGGGATACTATAGGCCGGTCACCATGTGGAACCTGGGCAAACGGGAAGAGTACAAGCAGCGTCGAGCTTTTCACCCTCTGGAGGAAACTGCAGAGTAACCCGGAAAACGGATTCCGGAAGGCTTCGCGCCCGGGGTGCTCCCCGGGCGTGATCCTCCCTGGTAAAGGATCTCTCCCCTATCTCCGCCTCCCCCCCTTGGCTCAGCATGAGCACCATGGAACTGCGGGTTCCGTAGATGCCGCCCCGAATAAATACCGGGCTCAGAAAGCTCTCCCATTCCTGTCCAATTCCCGTATCCGGCAGATCCTCCGGTCGCGCCCTGCTATCGTCGGCCAGAAGGGCAAACAGCTCCTCCATCCGCGGAGCCTTTTCTCTTTGCAGGATACGGTGCAAGCCCTGCTTGGCCCGGACCACCTTGGGCCAGGGCCGGTTGAGGAAGGTATTGCTCAGCCCGTGAATACCTGGTCCCAAACGGCAGGCATACCCCTCCTGGCTGCAGAAGTAGTAAAGCTCCTTGCCCTTGCCGAAGATCAGGTTGAAGGGATTGTAGAGGTGGGCAGAGGCCATAAGGTGATCCAGGAAACTTCCCGGAGAGAAGTCCTCCTCCAGGAACTGCCGCACCAGATGTCCGCGGGATTGGGCACTTGAGGATAGCGCCTGGGGATCGCGTATATTGGTCAGGGCGGCCAGCTTCCCGGAAAGGGTTATCCCCATCCAGGTGCCGCCGCCCTGCTTGTCCCAGCCGGCGAGAATATCGGGATTGCCGGGCCAGAAGCAGGCCGAAGCCGTTGGGCGCTCGAAGAACTCGTCCCTGTTCCCAGCCAGAATCAGGGGATAGTCCTGGCGCACTTGTAGGGCCAATACCAATAGACACATGGGAAGGGGGATCGCTGGGTTATCTGTTACCCGGCATGGGGCTGTCTTACGCTCTACAAGCGGGGACGAGGTCCTTGCCGGCACAAGCTACCCGATAACAGTTAACCGATAACAGTTAACAACAACATCAAGCCTTCTTCCCTGCCCTGTACCCCTGCTGCACGGCCTGGATGGCCTGTGCCGGCTGACTAGCATCACCTATCACCTGGCAGGGAATGTCCATGCTCTCCACCTCGCTCTGCAACGGATTGTGGGACTCGGAGCCGGCGGCCAGAACCACGGTGTCCGCAGGCAGGAAGCGCCTTTCTCCCTCCTGCTCCACGTAGAGCCCTTCCGGTACGATCTGCACCGCCTTGGTTCCAGTCAGGCCGGAGACGCCCAGGGCGCTCATCTCCTGCTTCAGGGTCCACTTGGTGGAGAGCCCAATATCCTGGCCTATCTTCTCCAGCATCTCCACCACAGTGATCTCCTTGCTGCCCTTCAGGCACAGCCCTCTCAGGTATTCACAGTCCTCCACTCCATGAGTGAGCAGGAACTTCAGGGCATCCGCGCCGAGAGTGCCCTGTCGGGCCAGGTAGAGGGCGGTTTCCACTCCGGTGGCTCCTCCGCCCAGAACAACCACCTTTCTGCCGGGATAGGCCCTCTTGGCCAGCACGTCCCAGGCCTGACAGACATTGTCCCCCTCCACTCCCGGAATGTCCGGAGTGATGGGACGAGCACCTGTAGAAAGAATCACCTTGTCCGGCTGCTGCTGGCGAATCAGCTCCGTATCTGCCTCCCTGTCGCAGAGGACCTGGATGGGGCGTATCTCCACCTGCCGGGCCAGATCTTTAGCTAGGACTGCAAACTCCTCCCTTCCAGCAGGGGAGCCGGCCAAATAGAGCTGTCCTCCCAGGCTGGAGCCCCGCTCCACCAGGGTCACTTTGTGCCCCGCATCGCTGGCGGCTATAGCCGCGCTCATTCCCGCGGGACCTCCTCCCACAACCAGCACGTTTCGACTGGCATCACCTGGCTGGGGAGGGGGTTCCATCTCGTATCCTGCCCTGGGATTCACCAGGCATTCCACATGGGCCAGCCGGAAAAGGTTGTCGAAGCAGCCCTGGGCACAGCCTATGCAGTGCACCACGTCCTTGTCCCTGCCCTGCCTGGCCTTTTCCGGAAGCTGCGGATCGGCGATAAGCCCTCTGCCTATGGCGGCAATGTCGCACATGTGCCCGGCGATAAGCTCTCTGGCGGTCTCCGGATCGTTTATCCTGTGGCTGGCGATCACGGGAACCTCCACCGCCTCCTTGATGCCCCGGGCCAGGTAGGCGAATCCGCCGCGCGGAACGCTAGGAACTATCTGAGGCACAGGGGCTTCGTGCCAGCCCACGTTCAGGTGCAGGCAGTCTGCTCTGTCCTTGCCGGAAAAGGCCCTGGCTACTTCGCGCATGTCCTCTCTTCCCAGCCCGCCGGGCATGAGGTCGTTTCCGTTCATGCGCACCAGAAGGGGAAAATCGGGACCCACGGCCTCGCGCACCGCCTGTATAACCTCCAGGGGAAAGCGGAGCCTGTTCTCGAAGCTTCCTCCGTATTCGTCCTCGCGCTGGTTGGTAACCGGAGAGAGGAATTCGCTGATCAGATAACCGGTGCCGCAGAGGAGCTCCACCCCATGGAAGCCCGCCCGTTTGACCCGTTCCGCTGCCGATCCGAAAGAGGATACTATCCGGCTGATCTCCTCCTTCTCCAGGGCGTGCGGGGTTTCCTTTGTCAGGCGGGAGGCGATAGCAGAGGGAGCCACTGGGGGCTTGCCCTCCATGAAGAAGGAGGGATTGTAGCGTCCGGCGTGATTCAGCTGAACCACAGACTTGGCACCCTCATCCGCGATTGTTTCCGCCAGGTCGGTTAGCCCGGGCAGGAAATCCTCGCTGTGCGCCCCGATGTTGTGCGGGGATCCGGAGCGTTCGTCCACGGTTGCGTAGCCCACGCAGATCAGTCCGGCACCTCCCCGCGCCCGTTCCCGGTAGAAGGCCTTCATTTGATCCGTGACCTGAAAGTCCCTGGCCATTTCCAGATGCATGGCCGGAAGATAGATCCTGTTCTTTACCTCCATCCCGTTGATGTTGATAGTCTGAAAAAGGGGATCGCGCATGAAAAATCTCCTTGCCGGATTTTAACCGGGTTTCCTCCTTTTTTACGATAATATTCAATAATGGTAGTGAGCTACCCTTGATTTAAGCCAACTTAAAGTCACTACAGCAGTTAACAGGCTTGATACAATAACATATTGGAATTATTAATTAGTTTTGAAAAACATAAATTATCGGACACTGCAACAGGTAAACTCGGGTTAACCTGTTGCAAACAATTCCGGAACCTCCGCAAGACTGCGTACATCCTGCATTTTCAGTCCTGTGTCCTCCGGGCCTGGATACCTACCCCTGCCCTCCTCTCTGCCCTGTCCGGCTGTCCAGCCACGAGGTCCAATCCCCGAGTCCCTCACCTGTCCGACAGGAAAGGGGGAACACCTCCATATCGGAATTGAGACTCCGGACTCTTTCCCGCACTGCCTGAATATCGAAATCCGCCAGTTGCATGTAGTCCGTCTTGTTTATGATCAGGGACTGGCATTTGCTGAACATTAAAGGGTACTTGAGGGGCTTGTCATCCCCCTCGGGCACGCTGAGTATCATGGCGTTGATATGGGCCCCGGTGTCGAAGTCCGCGGGGCAGACCAGATTGCCAATATTCTCCAGAATGATCAGATCCAGGTCCTGTTCTCCCAGGGCATCCAGACCCTGGGCCACCATGGAGGCATCCAGGTGGCACAGCCCTCCGGTGCGCAGTTGAGTGGTCCGCACCCCTTCCGCAGCCACCAGCTCCGAATCCACGCTGGAGTCGATATCCGCCTCGATGACCCCGATACGTAGATGCTTCAAGGCCCGAATGGTGCTGACAATCAGGCTGGTCTTACCCGCTCCTGGTGAGGCCATCAGGTTGAGCAGCAGGGTGTTGCTCCCTCGCAACCGCTCCCGGATCTTCTCCGCCTGCTTGAGGTTCTCCTCCAGGATCCCTTCCTTTACTTGAATAAGCTTGATCTCGCTCATCTTCAGATCGCCTCCAGACTGACTACTGTGTATTCGCGGCCGGAAACCAGGTCCCCGCTTGAGGAGGAGCATTCCGGGCAAACCGAGCCGGATCCCTGGCGAAAGGTGTATCTGTTTCCACAATCCCGACAGCTCAATATGGCGGGAACTCTTTCCACCCGCAGATCCGCCCCCCCGGCCAACGTTTCCCTGGCGATATAGTCGAAGTAATGCTGCATCCATTCCTCGCGCAGATCGCTTAGATCGCCCACCTGCAGGTTGATCGCCTCCACTCTGCTGACCTGTCCGCGTGCCTGAGCACTATGTCCAATATCTTTTGCATTACCGGCAATTCATGCATAACATGCCTTGGAACCTTGTTGCGCTGAACTATTTATTTAAGCCAACTCATGGTCACTAGAGCAGCTAAAAAGCTTGATATATAACCTTTTGAAATTATTGATTGGCCTTGAAAGCATAAATTATGGAGCACTGCAATAGTAAACTCGGGCCTAAAC
>CAYSPQ010000110.1:0-5835 GCA_964432965.1 uncultured Desulfohalobiaceae bacterium | reverse complement strand
ATGCGCCTGCAAAAAGTCTTTTTTGCAGGCGCAGATGACAGAAGACAGAGGACGGGTGACTGAAAAATCAATAAGTTACGATCATGCTTCTGAAAAGTAAAGCCCACATTTCAATTTTTTGCAGACGCATCTTTTCCTGCAACATGCAGGCCAGAACATACATGAACATCGAAACAGGAAAATGTAAGCTGCTAACGCAAGAATCCAATCTGGTAAGCGGTGGTCCATGTCCAGTCCGGTCAATCGATTAGCAGCCAGAGGTTTGCTCCAGGGCTACCTTCTGCGCAACAGCCTCCTGCGCGACAGTTCGCACATCCCAGCCCTGGACCGGATGAAGACCGAAGTGATGCGCCTGCTGAACCGCTCCTTCAAGCGCAGCGAACCTTCGGTTCTGTCCGGCTTCCAGGCCCCGGCGGAGATCTTCCACCTTTACGGGGTAACCCCCATGTTCACCGAATTTCTGGCTCCCATGCTGGCGGTCTCGGACATGGCGCCCCGCGTGCTACAAACCACTCAGCAAAAGGGCTTCGGCAGTGACGCCTGCTCCTTCCATTTGGCTGTTCTGGGAGCGGCTCTGGAGGGGTATATGCCCAGATTCTCCATGCTGGCTGGAACTTCGCACCTCTGCGACGGGCAGGGCAAGTCCCTGGAGGAACTGGCCCGAAGGAGCGGCTCTCCATATTTATTGCTGGACGTGCCTCAACATGACGGTCCGGAAGCCAGAAAGTACCTGGCGCGCCAGCTGCGGGATCTGGAGGACCGCTTGGCTGCCTTGACCGGATATCGGGCCCGGCCCAGGGAATGGGAAAGGATCTTTTCCCAGAGCAATGAAAGCAGGGATCTGCTGCTTCAGGTGCAGCGCATGCGGCTGCAAGGGGACAGCCCCCTGTACGGCAAGGAGGCCTTCACCTTCGGGGTGCTTTCCCTGATGATGCTGGGAACTGACTTTCTGCGGGACCGCTGCCGGGAGCTGGTGAGGTATGTGCAAGAGAATTCCGTAAGAGCAGATGAAGAAGGGCCCTACCGGATCCTCTGGCTTCTGGCCTATCCCTACCACACCCAAAACCCGGTGCAGTGGATGGAGCAGGAGTGCCGCGTCCGAGCTGTGGCGGACGAGTTGAGCTATGTCTACTGGAATCCTCTGGACCCGGAAAGACCGCACGAAAGCCTGGCGGAGAAGATGCTCTCCAATCCCAATCTGGGGCCGGTGCAAAACCGCCTGCGGGTGGTTCGCAAGCTAGCCATGGAGGGTGCTGTGGAGGGAGTGGTGCACTTCTCCCATAGCGGCTGTCGCCAGGGCAACGGAGGAGTGCGCCCTGTTCTGGATACTGTGCGCGCTCTCGGCCTTCCTTTCCTGGAGCTGCACGGAGACTGCATAGACCGGAACCAGCAGGGCCAGGGACAGATACGAACCAGGCTGGAAGGATTCGTGGAGCTCATGGCTCGCAACAGGGGCCAGTGGCGCAAGGTGTCCAAGGAAGGAAGAAACGGTTTTTATCTGGGAATAGATATAGGCTCGCTCACGGCTAAGGCGGTAGTGGTGGATTCGCTGGGAGAAATCGCGGCCAGGCGCGTGTTCTACACCGGAGCCAGCAGCAGGAAAACCCTGGCCAGGATCAGGGAGAGCATTCTTCAATCCAGCAAATTCCGGAATCGCATTCTGGCCTGCGTAGCCACCGGATACGGCAGATCCGCGGTGGATTTCGCAGATTTGGAAATCACGGAGATATCCTGTCACGCAAGGGGAATGGCGCAGACAATCCCCGGGGTGAGAACCATAGTAGACATAGGGGGCCAGGATACCAAGGCCCTTTCCGTGGACGAATCCGGAGCGGTTAAGAGCTTTGTCATGAACGACAAGTGTGCCGCGGGCACAGGGCGCTTTCTGGAGATGATGGCCAGAACCCTGGAAGTGGATATCGAGGATCTGGGTCCACTGGCCCTTAAATCCAAAACTCCGGCCAGCATTTCCTCTCTGTGCAGCGTGTTCGCCGAGAGCGAGGTTGTTTCCCTTATAGCCGAGAACACGGAGCCGGAGAGTATTGCCCGGGGGGTGTGCCGCAGCGTGGCCCTAAGGACCAGAACTATGCTGGACAAGGTGGGCAGAGAAAAGGAAATAGCCATGAGCGGAGGGGTTTCGCACAACCCGGCTGTGGTCAGGGAGCTGGAGCGCGTGGCTGGTGCCAGAATCAAAATACCCGAGGAGCCGGAAATCATCGGGGCCTACGGAGCGGCCCTGCTCGCCAGGGAAAGATTGGCAGACGGATCCAGTGGACAGGGCTAATCATCCCAAACAGGGGCCCTCTTTTCCAGGAAGGCGCTCATTCCCTCCCTAGCATCACGGTCAGCGCTGTTCAGGCTTATCACCTCGCTGGCATAGTCTAGCGCTTCAAAATCGCTCATGTTGACCTGGCGATAGAAGGCGCGCTTGCCCAGACCCAGCACCTGCAAACTAAATCCCGCCATCTTCTCAGCCAGCTCCCTGGCGGAGCCTTCCAGATCCTCGGCTGCGACCACCCGGTTTACCAATCCGTGTTCCAGGGCCTCCCTTGCGGATATGGCTTCACCGGTAAAGAGCATTTCGAAGGCCTTCTTGCGACCCACGTTCCTGCTAAGGAACACAGCCGGGGTGCTGCAGAACAGCCCGATCTTGACACCGGGGGTGGAGAATAGCGCATCCTCCGAGGCAACAGCCATATCGCAGGCGGCCACCAATTGGCAGCCGGCTGCCGCTGCCACACCGTGCACCTGGGCGATCACCGGCTGTGGCATTTCCCTCAGCGCCCTCATGGTTTGATAGCAGGTCTGGAAAAGCCTTCGGACCTCCTGAGTCTCCCAATCATGGACTTCCCGCAGGTCATGGCCGGAAGAGAAGTTCTTGCCCAGGCCCTGGATGATTACCACCTTGGCCCCTTTTTCTTCCCCGATGTTTCGCAACAACTCGGTAAGCTCGGTCAACAGCCGGTAAGAAAGGGCGTTTCTCTTTTCCGGCTGGTTCAGGCTGATTACTGCCACCTTGTCCTGTACTGAGTATTGCAGCCTCTTTTCCGCCATGATCTCCTCCGTGCAATTTTTTCATGCGTACATGCTAAATCAGGATGTCTCGGAATCATCCAAGCTCTCCTGCTCCCTCCTTTTCCTTTCCGTGTCCGCCCTGTCCAGAATGGGCTCATAGCCCTCCTTGAGATACAGGGTGAGATAGTACTGTCCGTATTCGTTGTTTGCATGAAAGGCGAAATTGAAGGGAGTGACTATTACTTCCTGCTGTATCCCCAGCTCTTGGGCCAGGGATTGCGCAGTTTCGGATATTTCCAGGCTCCAGGGATGCCCTTTCTCCTCGAAGGCTTTCATGTCCCTGGTGAAATCCGGATCCGTCAAATGACATACCAAAAAGATCTCGTCCCCGGAAAAGGGGTCCTTGGGTGTGTCGGAATGGATAAATACCTCGGTTATTCGACTGTCAAGCTCCGCGATCTTGGATCCCAACTCTTTGAGAGTGTTCATCGCCTCGGTTCTCCTGAAGTTTCCGGGTCTAGTGTTCTAACATTGAGGTATAACCAGATTATTTAAGCTTGCCTGAAGTGGATCGGTCTGACAAGGGGTGTCCTGTTTTTTTCCACTGCTAGGGCAAGATTTTGTATATCGCATGAGAGAACAGCCAAAAAAATTTGGATTTGCTGTTCCCTCAGCCATGATGCGCCTGCAAAAGTCTTTTTTGCAGGCGCAGATGACAGAAGACAGAGGACGGATGGCAGAAAAATCAATAAGTTACGATCATGCTTCTGAAAAGTGAAGTCCACATTTCAATTTTTTGCAGATGCATCAGCCATCGGCCCATACTAAGCAGGAAAGGAGAAGAGAATATCTCTAACTGTTCGGGAAGCTTGGTCTTTTCTGTGAACACTGTTTGCGGCGTGTGGTCATTTTCCTTCTTCACACCAATTGCCAACAAGATGACTTACATCCGGAAAGTTGTCCTTCTAGATGCGAACCTAAGTTATTTCCTTCAAAACAAGAAATTAGAGGAGCGTATAACCATTTGATTGCTTCTCTTTGCGAAAAAGAAACGAGACTTGTTTCCGTCCGGAAACTGGCTATAAAAGCATTGTATAGTGGTTGGCAAGAAAAAAGGGCTCAAGGTTTGCTTGAGCCCTGGAGTGTCGATGGTGCCGAGGGGGGGATTCGAACCCCCACGGGCGGTTGCCCACTACCCCCTCAAGATAGCGTGTCTACCAGTTCCACCACCTCGGCATATAACCTTAGCTGTATCCTAGCCAAAAACTGCTCTTGCTTCAAGAGAGTGTTGATATCAGGCAGGAGTGCGCCTGTCCCCCAACTAATCCTCAGGCTGTATGGGGGCTCCTTCCGGCTCTTCCGGCTCTTCCGGAATCTCCTCTTCTTCCTCCTCGTCTTCCATCTCGGTTTCCATTATGACCGAGGGCTCATCCGAAGGGGCCTGATGGGCCTGCATATAGGTAAATCCCATGGAAGTGGCAAAGAATATGATCGCGACCACAACCGTCAGCTTGGCAAGAAGGCCTCCGGCTCCACCGCCGCCGAAAAAGGTCGAGCTGGAGCCTCCTCCGAATATGACCCCCATCCCTTGCTGGCCCGGCTGCAGCAGAACCAGCAGAATTATGGCCAAGCAGGCAAGAATATGGATAGCAACAAGCAATGCATCCACGCGGTTATTTCCTCCTTACTACAAGCTCCACACCTTGTATGCTGGGTTAGCAGTATCAGCTCACACAAGATGCAGCTATAGAGTAATCAGTCTTTTTGAAAGGATATTAAAGAGGTACTGGCAAGACAGGATTAGCCCAGGGAAATGCTGCTGAAGCTGCCAGCCTCTAGACTTGCACCACCTACCAGCACTCCGTTCACATTGTCAATAGCCAGGATCTCGGAGATATTCTTGGGTTTCACGCTGCCTCCGTAGAGAATGGAAATTTTGTCTCCAGCTGAAGAGAGCAGCTCTTGCAGAATGCCCCGAACCATGTTGTGCGCCTCGGCGATATCCTCGGGCTGGGCCACTACCCCCGTGCCTATGGCCCAAACCGGCTCATAGGCGATGGTTACACCGGATCCCAGATTCTCCCGCACTCGGGAAAGGCTCAGAGCGCTTCGCAACTGTCGATCGATCACCCCCTGCATGCTCCCCTGATTTCTTTCCTGAAGGGTCTCCCCTATACACAGGATCATGTGCAGGCCTTTCTCCAAGCCCAGGGCCAACTTTTCGGCAATGAACTCGTCGGATTCCAGAAGCACGTGGCGCCGTTCCGAATGTCCGGCAAGTGCGTAAGCACAGGACAGATCCAGGAGCATGTCCGGAGAGATCTCTCCAGTGTAGGCACCTTCCTCCGCGGGATAAAAGTCCTGAGCTCCCAGTTTGAAGCCGTTTTTGCCGGCAATCACCTCGGAAACCACGTCCAAGCTGGTAAAGGGAGGCAGGATAAGAACTTCCCTCTGGGCTGGCAGATTGCCCTCCAGGTTGTGGATAACCTCCTGTGCTGTCTCCCTGGCCTGGCTTCTGGTTTTGTGCATCTTCCAGTTGGCGGCTATCAGTGTCTGCATGTACGGTCTCCGGAGTTTATTGTTTTGCGAATGCTTCTGCCTGGACCAACCCATAGAGTTTGTCAGCCCAAGTTCTGCATGGTAAGGCCCAGTGCCTTGAGCCCGGGCAATTCCTTGCCCTCCATGAGCTCCAGGAAAGAGCCGCCGCCGGTGGAGATGAAGTCCACCTTGTCCTGCATTTGACAAGCGTGGATCAGGGAGCTCGTATCTCCCCCTCCGGCACTGGGTGGGGCCTCCAGGTTGGCGATGGTTGGGGTGAGG
>CAYSPQ010000109.1:0-5838 GCA_964432965.1 uncultured Desulfohalobiaceae bacterium | reverse complement strand
TTTGTTTCCGAAGGGAAACGAACTATCGTTTCTTTTTCCCAAAAAGAAACAAAAAAGTTGAGATGTAATCCATTGATTTTTTTGCTTCTTCTTTTCCCAAAAGAAGAAGAGGAGCTCGTCCGGAGCGGACGAGCTAGCCTACGCAAGAATTTGAACTTTTTGAAGCAACGCAGCAACTGGAAGATTTTCAACGCCCTGTTAAGCCAAGGAGGATGAGATGCACTATTTCCTCATGGGAAGCACAGGCTTTCTGGGAAACCACCTGGCTTGGTATCTGCATTGGGCCGGACACGAGCAGAGTCTTCTAGTGCGCTCTCCGAGCAAGAAGAACCACCTGCCTCCCAATGCGGAAGTAGTGGAAGGAGACCCCATGCAGCGAGGTGATTGGCAGGAAAGGGCGGCCCAATCCGATGTCCTGGTCAATCTGGTGGGAAAGAACATCTTTGTTCGCTGGACCACGCAGGAAAAGGAAGCCATTTACAGGACCCGGCTCCAGTCCACTCGCATGGCAGTGGAGGCAGCGGCCAAGGGAGGGGGCAGCCCACCGGCCCTGATAAACGCCAATGCCGTGGGCTACTACGACCCCAAGAGCGACAGGGTAGCCACAGAGGACGCCCCTCCCGGGGAAAACTTTCTCTCCAGGCTGTGCATCGACTGGCAGAGCGAGGCCATCAAGGCCGAGAAACACGGCAGCAGGGTGGTCATACTGCGCATCGCCCCGCCCCTGTCCCGGAACGGCGGGGCACTGTCCTCCATGCTGACCCCCTTCCGCATGGGCTTGGGCGGCCGTCTGGGCAGCGGCAGGCAACCCTTCCCCTGGATTCATCTCACTGACTTTCTGCGAGCCGTCCTCTTTTTGGCAGAGCAGGAATCCATTTCCGGACCAGTAAACATCAGTGCCCCGCAACTGATAACCAATGCCGAATTCACCAAGGCCCTGGCCCGAGCCCTAAGGCGCCCGGCCCTGCTTCCCGTGCCGGCAACTGTGCTCAAGCTCGTCTTCGGCGAGCTATCGCAGATGCTTTTGCAAGCCCCCCGGGTCAAACCGGATGTGCTTATGCTGAACGGTTTCCATTTCTATTACCCCAGCATAGACCAGGCCCTGCAGAACATCTTTTCCCCTCCCCAAAAGGCGGCATGAAGGAAACCGGCTCCCGCTTTCCTCAATCAGGCTACCTGGCAGTGCTCTGGGACGAGTCCCATTTCTGGGGAACCATGCTCCTGCGGGCCCTGGAAAGCCTGGAGCTTCCCTTTTCCATCCTGCGCTGCAGACACATTGCCAGCGGAGTCCTGCAAAGCCACAGGCCAGCCGCGATCATGGTTCCCGGAGGGTGGGCTTCGCGCAAGGCGGCAGGTCTGGGCAGGGAAGGCCGGGCTCGCATCCGTGAGTTTGTGCACCGGGGAGGGCTCTACATCGGATTCTGCGGCGGAGCTGGTCTGGCCCTGCAATCGGATGCACCGGAACAGGGGCTGGGCCTGACTACCTGGGGCAGGAAACCCATGCAGAGCCGCTTGCCCAATTGCAGCGGCCACGTGGGGATCAACCCTGTATCCGACTCCCCTTTCGCTCCGGACAAAGGAAGCGACCTACAGGCCCCGGTCTGGTGGCCCTCCCAATTCCAGGCCCGCAACGGAGGGGACCCCTGGGTTCTGGCCGCCTACTCCAGCCCCGGAGAGGATTTCTGGGTGGCGGACATACCTGTAAACGGCCTCGGGAAAGAGGATCTTCCCCTTCTGGAAGGATCCTACGGAATAAACCTCGATCCGGGGCTGCTCAAGCACGATCCGGCCATGATCCAGGGCTCCTTTGGGAGGGGAGAGTATCTTCTCTCCTATCTCCACCTGGAGACACCCGACTCTCCCGGGGCGAACCGCTGGCTTTCGCGAATAGTACGCACGGCCCTGTCCCTGCCGCAAAAGGATCCCGGTGAGAAGACCGTTGTCCCGGAATGGGAGATCGCCCGAGCGGCCTGCTCCTGGGAGAATCCCGACCTGGTTCGGGCCAGGCAAGCCCTGGAGGAGGTGGTGGCCGTGGGAGAGGAGCACTTCCTCTTGTGCTGGAGAAAGCCCTGGCTTCTTGGCTGGAGGCGCGGTATTCCCGGATTTGCCCTGAACACCCTGCTGGCCATGCTCAGCCGGGTCAAGGAGCGGGAGCCCAACAATCCGGCCCTTGACTTATGGGCGCAAAGACGGCGGGAGTTCACCGCAAACCTTCAGGCTTTCGCCCGGGATTACACGGAATGCCTCCGTAGGTGGCACCGCCTGCAGGCCTTGGGATCCAGCAGGAAGGCTCCGGACTGGGAAGCGGACTTCCAGCGTCGCAAGGACAGGCTGGTAGGGCCATTTCCGGGCCAGCAAGGAGTGTACGCGGAGCTGGTTTCCGTCCTGCAGGATCTGATCGCTGCTCAGGCGGGTAGAGCCGACTAGCTAACATGGGCGCTGCAGCGTAAAACCATGCTCCCCTGCGGACAGCCGAGATGGGAGGCTACCACGGAGCACTTGGCCTTGAGCAGAAAAAAGATCTCCTTGTCCTCTTGGCTCAGGGCCTCGAAGTTGCCCTGCCCCTTGGCCAGAACGAGATCCGCCCGGTGATAGTGCTCCAGAAACTCCTGGCTGCAGTCCCGCAGCACCGCTCCCGGAGCATCGGAGCCTGTGTCCAGGACAGGGATCATTTCCGTTATGCCGCAGTCCTTTGCCTCCCTCATGGTGGCATCGTTTATAATTGGAGATGGCTTTACCGCTCCCACCACCCGCTCCAGGGGCAGCCGCTCCAGAAGAATCCGGTCCAGGACTATCTCCCCGCAATTGTCGAAAATATAGAGTATGTATCCTGCTCTGGAGATTGCCTCCTCCAGCTCGCGGACCTGGCCTTTTAAAGGGGCGGCCAGGGCCTCGTCCACTGCCTGCAGCACCTCTTCCTCGCTTACTCCGGAAGCTGTGCCGAAGTCTATGAGATTGCCGGTGATAGCCAGGCGCACGGAAGCCTCCAGCGGATCTTTCGCTCCGCGGGCCCTTTCGGCCAGATCGGGATACACGTTCAGGGCCATGCGGTTGAAACGGTCCTTGATCTCCTTATAAGGGTCGCTGTTGCCGCTTACCTCCCGGATGCGACGATGTATGTACTGCCCCATCACCGGAGGAGGAGCAGCCAAGTCCATCCTGCTGGATGCCTCCAGCACATCCCGAACCAGCTTCTCAGTGGAGAACTCGTCGCAGCCAAGCATGCGGGCAGTATCCAGGCTCTGGAGCAAAAAGCAGGGAAGACAGTCAAAACCTGTTTTCATAGTCTGTCCGCTCCGGATAAATCGCTACTCCGTTTGGGCCGGGAGCTCCGGCCCGTTCCAACCTGTCCTCCCTGAGCCGATATCCGCCTCCGGATTCCTCCACCCGGATGCCCTCGGCCCAAAGGATGGCTTCCAGGGAACGGCCCAGAATGAACTCCAGGGCCCCTTCCGCTCCCGCCCTATCCCGGAGATAGCGGCGAAACTCCCTGTCCCGGCTCAGCATGAGGCCGATCTCCTGCAGCCCCTCCCGGTCGCCCTTTTCCCTGACCTGCTGCACCAGCTGCCGCAACCGATCCGGGGAGCAGCCTTGCTCGTGCTCCCCTATAATCCCGGCCAGAGCGGAATGGGGCGAAATGAGGTCGCTCCTGGACAGAGATTGCTGCCTGTACACCCGCTTCAGCTCGTCTGTATCCCAGCAGGCTAGGGCCCGGCATTGCGCAGGGCGCCGCTCGTATATGGGGCAATGGTTCTCGCTCTTAAGAAGCATGCACGCCAGGGAATCGGACCTGCTTTTGATACGGATCATCTCCCGCTGCAGAACAACGACTGCCCCGGCCACATTGTCCCGTACCCGCTCCCCGCGGCGCAGGGTGAGCAAATGCTCCCTTTGCAGCACCCCTTCGAAGTAGAGGGGAGAGTCCTCGGGATGCAAGCCGGGAGGGCCGTTTCGGCAGCAGGTTCCGCAACAGGTGCATCTCATTTTCTTCTCCGGATCACAGGTTGCGAATCCAGTCCCCGATCTTGCGGGCCTCCTCGCTCCACTCCTGGCTGAAACGCAGCCGGAGGAACTGGGCAAAAAGATCGTCCACCAGCTCCAGGCACTTCTCTATCAGATAAACCTTCTCCAGGAGGGGAGCATCCGGGTCCTCGCCCTCTTCCCTGGCTTTCTGGACCCTGGGGGTTTTCATTCCGCTCACGGAGAAGTCCTCTGCCTTGAGCTGCAACCTCCAGGCCTCGCTGTCCAGCTCTATGCGCATCAGGGCCCTGTTGACTTTCTTGCCGGACTGGAGCCCCAGCTTGGCCTCCCGCAGGCTGGTCCCCGGACCGCTGCTCACCGCGATATCCCGGCTCTGACCCGCACCTCCCTCCACCGCTATCCTTTGCTCCATGGCCAGAAAGAACACCTCGCCCCCGGAGGTGCTAAGCTGTCCCTGCCTAACCTCGCTGTTGTACCAGAGCCAGGTCAGAAAATCCTGCCCCAGGTATAGATCCAGGCGACTGCTGTCCTCCAATTCTTCACTGCTCACATGCTCCCCCTTCGTCTCTGTGGCAGAGACTTGTTTGCCGCCTTCCCTGCCGCCATTCGCAGATCACTCTCCCAATTCATTCCAGATGCTAGCCTGTGCAATACAGGCTCTGGTACAGCCAATGCACCGCTTTTGTCAAAGGTAAGTCCGGCGAGCCGCACATGCCTTAACAGTGCGTTAAAAACCTCCCTATTTTTGAACGCCCTATCTGACAAGGACTTTTTCAACAGCTTGTTAAAGCGACGCTGTCGCCCCCGCCGGCTTGAAGCCGCGCAACCTGAGGCTGTTGGTAACCACGGACACCGAGCTCACGGCCATGGCCGCTCCCGCCAGCATGGGGTTCAGGAGAAGGCCGTAAATCGGGTAGAGCACTCCGGCAGCCACGGGAATCAGGGCCACGTTGTAGAAAAAGGCCCAGAAGAGATTCTGCCAGATGGTGCGCGTGGTGGCTCTGGAGAGGCCGATGGCCATGGGCACTGTCCGCAGGTCCCCGCGCATTAGGGTGATATCCGAGGTTTCCATGGCCACGTCCGTGCCCGTGCCTATGGCGATGCCCACGTCCGCCTGGGCCAAGGCGGGAGCATCATTGATCCCGTCTCCCACCATGGCCACCTTTTTGCCCTCCTGCTGCAGATGGGCCACATAGTTGGCCTTGTCCTCGGGCAGGACTTCGGAAAACACCCGATCGATGCCCAGCTGTCTTCCTACTGCCTCCGCGGTGCTGCGGTTGTCGCCGGTAACCATTGCCACTTCCAGACCCATGCGCTGCATGGCTTGCACCGCTTCCAGGGATGTATCCTTCAAGGGGTCTGCCACCGCGATCAAACCAGCAATCCGACCGTTCAGGGCCACATACATAGGGGTCTTGCCTTCCCCGGCCAGCTCACCTGCCCTGTCCCGCCACTGGGAAGTGTCCACTCCATTGTCCTGCATCAAGCGCAGGTTTCCCGCAAGCAGCTGGCAATCCTCTATGTCCGCCCGGACGCCATGCCCGGGCACCGCCTGGAAGGCCTCCGGTTCCGTAAGCTCCAGCTCCGCTTGGCTGGCCTTGCGCACAACCGCCTCTCCCAGCGGATGCTCCGAGCCCTTTTCCACAGAGGCCACCAGGCGCAGCAGCTCATTTTCCTCCCCGCCTTCCGCAGTCAGGATGTCCGTAACCTCTGGCTCTCCCCTGGTCAAAGTCCCGGTTTTGTCCAAGACCACGGACTGCAGGCGATGAGTGAGTTGCAGGGTTTCGGCGCTCTTGATCAGTATGCCGCTTTCCGCGCCCTTGCCCGTGCCCACCATGATGGCCGTGGGAGTTGCCA
>CAYSPQ010000108.1:0-5880 GCA_964432965.1 uncultured Desulfohalobiaceae bacterium | reverse complement strand
CCTTTCCAGGCTCCTTGTGCTCCGTCTGCGTGCCCTCACTCAACAGGAACTGCGTCTGGTCGCCGAAAGAGCTCAATCCTATACCGGCCTGGAATTGCCGCAGGAATCGCTGGATATTTTGCTCTCCATCTCCCAAGGGGACGCTCGGACATTCCTCAACTTCCTAGAGCATTGCCGGGACCTACAGCCCGAACAACTAGAGCCTGAGTCAATCCGCAAATCCCTGCCGGACATGGTGCAACGCGGAGACCGCGGTGGGGACTCCCACTACGAGCTGGCCTCGGCCCTGATCAAATCCATCCGGGGGAGCGATCCCGATGCATCCGTTTACTACCTGGCCTGCCAGCTAGAGCAGGGAGAGGATCCTCGCTTCATCTGCCGCAGGCTAATTCTTTCCGCATCCGAAGATGTGGGATTGGCCGATCCACAGGCCCTAAATCTGGCTGTCTCCTGCTTGCACTCGGTGGAAACCGTGGGCATGCCCGAAGGCTTCATCCCCCTCTCGGAGACAGTCATTTATCTTGCTCTGGCTCCCAAGAGCAACTCCGCATATACCGCCTATCAAGCCGCTCAAAAAGAGATACGCAAAAACGGCATCCAGCCGGTGCCGCTGCACCTTCGTAACCCAGCTTCCGGCTTGCAAAGGAAATGGGGGCACGGCAGGGAGTATAAGTACCCCCATGCTTATCCCGGTGCTTGGGTGGAACAGGAATACCTCCCGGAGAAAGTAAGGGGCATGACATTTTTCCAGCCCAAGGATCAAGGCATAGAGCCTCGCCTGTTACAATGGATAAAGCAAAAGCTACGCTCCAAGGGCAGCAGGAAAGGCTGACCCGCGAGCTATCCACCGCTCTCCAAGTTTTCCGCAATAAGTTCGGCAAACCGTTTACAACCCACTGTTTCGGCCTGATCCATCATTCTGGCCAGATCATAGGTCACTCGACCCTGCTGAATGGTTCTCTCCAAGGCTTGATGAATATTTTCCGCTGCCTCTGTCCATCCCATATGTTCCAGCATCAGGGCACCGGAGAGGATAAGGCTGGAAGGATTGGCGCTGTCCGTGCCTGCTCTCTTGGGAACCGAGCCGTGCGTGGCTTCGAACACTGCCAGGCTGTCTCCCTCGTTTGCCCCGGGGGCAAGACCCAACCCTCCCACTTGAGCGGCCAAGGCATCGGAAATGTAGTCTCCGTTTAGATTGGTGGTGGCCACCACGCTGTATTCCGAGGGCCTGGTCAAAACCTGCTGGAACATATTGTCCGCTATGCGGTCCTTTATCACCACTTTTCCCTGCTCTCCCTCTCCTGCCTCCTCCTCGGTCAGGCAGGAACCACCGAACTCCTCTCTGGCCACCTCAAAGCCCCAGGAACAAAAAGCCCCTTCGGTGTATTTCATGATATTTCCCTTGTGCATCAAGGTCACGCTTGACCGGTTTCGTTCCAGGGCGTAACGGATGGCTCTGCGGACCAAACGCTTGCTTCCCTGCTCGGTTATGGGCTTTATTCCTATGGCGCTCTCCGGATGCACCTCGGCTTGCAACCGCTCGGACATGAATTGAATAAGCTCCTTGGCCTGGAAGCTGTTTGCGGACCACTCTATGCCTGCGTACACGTCTTCAGTGTTCTCTCTGAAGACCACCATGTCCACATCCTGGGGACGCTTCACTGGGGTTTGCAGCCCCTGAAAGTAGCGCACCGGGCGGATGCAGGCATATAGATCGAAGATTTGCCGCAGGGCTACGTTGAGGCTGCGCACACCCGAGCCAACCGGTGTGGTCATGGGTCCTTTCAGGGCAAGCTCCGCCTCCTCCGCCAAGGAGTTGAGGGTCTGCCGGGGAAGATAGGCTCCTGTTTCCGCGTAAGCCTTTTCTCCGGCCAAGAGTTCCTTCCAGTCAAGACTTCTTTCTCCGGAGTAGGCAGAGCTAACGGCCTCATTCAACACAAGCCTGGCGGCAGAGGATACTTCCGGCCCTATTCCGTCACCCTCCAGATAATGAACCGTGCGTGATTGCATTCTTGCTCCTTGTTCTTTTTATTCCCTTAATGCATCCTGACTTCACCTGACGAAGCGAGCCTATAATACACATCAATACACGCAAGCAAAATCAAAATCGCCACAACGGAGAGTTTATGTCCGAGACTGAACTGATGCGAGTCCTAAAATTCCTGCGAGACAGGGCCGATACTATACGCGATCTGGAAGCACAAGCCAAGCAGGAGTTGGAGACTAGAGGCGACAAGGACGTCTATGACCGCCTTCTGCAGCAAAAGGCGCAGTTGATAAGCTATCTGCCAGAGGAGCTTCCGCAGGAGGCGCACAGCCTACCACCAGGCCAGAAAAACCTGGTCCTGTCTGAATTGGACAGCATGCGGAGCAGGGCCCAGCAGGCCCTGCAACTGCAGAGCCCCTTTTTTATGGCCCTGCTTTTGTATCCACAGGATTACCGAGAAGGCGAGGACAACGAACTGGAGAGCCTTTTAAGGCAGCTAGAGGGCTGACTCCGAGTGTTTTGCTGATACAATATGCGTTTGCAAAAAGTCTTTTTTGCAGAGGCAGAGGACAGGGGACAGAAGACAGGGGACCCCAGTGAAACAAAGAAAAGATTTCACCCCGGTGTATTGGAAGAGAATACACGGGGCAGGCGGGGTAGGCAGAAAAATCAATGCGTTAGCAGTTGCCTCATGTAACTGATGACTCGGACCACAACCAACTGGGTTGCAAGCACAATTCGGGCAAATTGCTGGATTTGAGCGCCAAGGAACACATGTTTGCATGCTTGGCAAAAAAACAGCAACAGCGCATCAGGAAACAGATGTCAGCCGAGTCAACTTGGATTCTAACCCAGTTTTTTGCTAGGCAACCTCACTGGTTGCGCATATTTTTCAGACAAATCTGTAAAGCGTACCTATCAGAACTTAAACAGGTATGGGTAGTGGTCGGTGAGAACGAAGCGTAATATTGAAAGTGGGGCGGCCGAGGCCGCCCCACTTTCTTTTGGCACACAGAAAGGAAGGAAAAAGAGAGGAATTACAGCTCCAACCAGGAATCGGAGTACAGGGCGTAGCCCATAAGGACCCGGGCGGTCTTCACGTAGTCCACCATTTCCTGGGAAAGGCTGTTCATGTCCGGCTGGTTGCCGTCCATGGTGGCATGGATCACCTCTTCTATGTCCGGTCGCTTGTCCTTGGCGATCTGGGTCATCTTTTCATCCCTGGGATCGGTTATGACAGAAGCCATGCCGTACCGCTTGAGCATAACCGCATAAGTCTGGTTCATAATGTGACGCAGGTGATCCGGAATCCCGTTGGAGATATTGGACAAGCCGCAGGTGCTCTTCGCTCCCGGGGCTATGTCCTGCAACATCTCGTAGAAGTAGAGCAAGGTGGGAGCATGCTCCTGCTGCACATTGACCGGCGGAATAACCCCGTCCACCCAGATTTTCTCGTTGGGGATTCCCGCCTCGTTGGCAGCCTGAGTCAATTCCACGCACAAGGCGGCCCGTTCATTCTCGTCCCGTGGAAGACCTTCCGGTCCCCAGAGCAGGGCCACAAAGTCGGCGTTGTACTTGGCAGCGACAGGCAGCATCTTCTCGTACCTCTCCTGCCGGCACATGATAGAATTGATGATGGGTGTCTGCTTGCAGACCTTGAGCCCCTCTTCAATTGCGGCATCGTTGGAGGTGTCCAGCAGAAGGGGCAAGTCCACCACTTCCTGGACAGTCTCCACCACCCAGGGCATGAGCTCGTGGCCGGTTTTCTTGGCCGGCCCCAGATTGATATCGATATAATCCATTCCCTGTTCTTTCTGAAACTTCGCCTCTTCCTTTATCGGCTCGGGGTCTCGTTCCTTGAATGCCCTGCCGATCTTGGTGCTCATCACGTTCAGGCTTTCGCCAAAGCAATAGATGGCCATAACGCACGTCCTTTTGTTTACTTTTTATCAGCCTAGGGCACCCTGACTAATCAGGCACCCACCTTAGACTTCAGGTAAGCCGGGATATGGGCAGCCTCTCTGGGCCCCACGGTCACCGTCCAATCCGGTATCTCGTCCTCGATCTCTCCCACTATGGCCGCGGCGTAGCCGGGAATAATCAGCTCACGGTGGTTGACCTTTTCCGTTATGCCACTCTTCTTGACGAAGGCGCCCACATCGTCGCCTGCGAACTTTCCGGCAGCCCATGCGGTCAGCACCGACAAACCCTCCGAATCCTTGATGAGCAGCCAACTGGCCACCTTGCTGGTTTCTATCTCTCCCGCCACTATGAAGTAGGTCAAGGCAAAGTTGGTGGTGACCAGCACCGGCGCATTCTCGTCCGGTTTGCCGATCTCGTAGATTCCTTCCTGCACCGTCATCGGGCGCTGGGGATCGGTATAGATGTTCAAGCGCTCCAACAACAAGGAGAAAAGCTGCTCCGCTCTGAAGTCGGACAGGACGATGATTCCGCCGTACTTGGCAACGAACATGGAGCCGATGACTGCCTCCATGTCCAAGTTGCTCGCCATTTCGCAGGGGAAGGCTATGGTGGGAAAGCCCACGGAGCGGTTCTTGGCCCGCAGGGCAGCTCTGCGTATACCCACATGATCCTGGAAGGACTGATTGATGTCGCGAGAGCCCGGATCAAGAACTATTTCTTTGAGGCCCATCTCCATGAGCTTGTCCGTAACCTGGGGCAGCTCTTCCACGGATTCTGCCTTGGCCGCTATGGGCAGACCATTTTCCAAGGCCATTTGTCCGAACTCGTTCACGTTGTCCTTCGTGGCTGCGTAGATCAGAGGCCGCTTGAAGCCGCAAGCCTCGATTCCGGCCTGCATGACCTCCTTGTCCTCGCTCATCAGGACCAGATTGAATTCGGTGTTCTCCGCAACGTACTTGGCCTTGGCGGCAAATGCATCCTTGTCCTGGTTGACGTCCTTCAGGGCCACTAGCTCCGGCCGCAGATTGTACCCCACACGCTCGAACTGGAAGGCGTTCCAAATCACCATCTTGTTCTTCAGTTCCTCATCGCCGATATCCGAAGAGATCACTCCAGCTATGGGGGGTTGATTGACAAAAGTTTTCTCGTGCCTGTACTCCACCGTTTCTCCCCCCACGTTCACGGCCCTTACCCCCTTGCCGATCTTGACCTGGCGAATAGGGGGAGCGGAGGCCTCGGCCAGCTTTTCCCTGGCCTCCTCGGAGACGTAGGGGCACTGATCCAGCTCTGCCTTGCCCGCAGCTAGATTCATGGCGAAAGCAAGACAGGTGGACGCCCCGCACTCCTTGCAATTGGTCTGGGGAAGCATCTTGAAAATTTGAATTCCTGTCAGGCCCATATTTCACTCCTTTGCTTCAGCGGCGGATTTTCCGCTTTATCGACTAGTTGTGTCCGCACCGGAACTCGACTCACCATTTTATGTGTTCTTTTCTTTGGCTGGAGCTTGAATTAATGCCCTTGTATCCAGCAAATACAGCACAGCGTTGGATTCGTATAAAAGCTGTCCGATTGCCCTTAACTGTACCATATATCTAATCACCTACCTGTGCAGCAAAGAGCTTGTTCAGCCTTATCTTCTATGGATCTTGTCGAGCACGTAGAGGATACGCTCCGGGCCCTGCTCCGGAACAATGTCCGGGAAGGACGGCTTCTCGGTTTTGGGCTGTTCCGACCTCAGCTTCTTGAGCTTGTCCCGTAGCTCCTTTTCCTCCTCCTCAAGCTGCCTTTGCAGCTTCTCTTTCTGCTTGGCCCTTTCTTCCGCCTCCTTCTTGGCCTTCTCCGCAGCAGCCTGCTCCTCCTTCTGCTTCTTGCTCTCTGCGCTCTCCTCTTCAGTCTTGTCCTTTTCCTGCATCTCTTTACGCAGCTTTTCCTCTATATCCTTCTTGATCTTTTCCTCCAGCTCGGCCTTC